>CAIWXG010000197.1 GCA_903916555.1 uncultured Bacteroidota bacterium | reverse complement strand
CATGCCAACGGCTGTGCGGGAGCATCAAAAAGTTTCATGATTATTGTAAATCCAACTCCAAAAACGCTTGCACCTACCATACAAACGGTTTGTAATAATACAAGTACTACAAAAGTTATGTTAAGCGGTAATGTTGCGTCTTCAACCTTTATGTGGACAAGTATAGATACGCTAACAGGTTTAGCATCGAATGGTGTTGACAGCATTAATTCGTTTATGGCAATTAATGGTTCAACAGCACCTATTATAGACTCTATTACTGTTATAGCTTCGGCTAATGGATGCCCCGGTTTACCGCAATCATTCACGATACTTACAATTAATCCTACTCCGGCATTATCATCAAATTTACGTGATACCGTATGCAGTGAATCTCATTTAAGTTACACACCCAATAGTGCTACAACAGGTACATCTTATACTTGGCACAGAGCTAGTACAACACATATTACACCAAGCGGATTAGGTGGTACTGCTGCAGTAAGCGAAACATTAGTAAATGATACATTAGTGCCGATAAATGTTACTTATGTTTATACTTTAACTGCTAATAGTTGTGTAAATACTCAAAATGTAGTTGTTAGGGTAAACCCTACACCACCTGTAGTAGGCATTACAACACATTCGCCTTCTAATTTATGTTCTAATACATTATATCAAAATTTCGGTACATCTACATTACCACTGTTAGGTGAGCAGTTTACATGGTCTGCTGTAAATGCAAGTGTATGGGCTTCGGGTACAAATCATCAATATTCAATTGTAAATTTCCCTACTTCCGGAAACAGTTCTGTAATACTAAGTGTAAATATGACAGGAATAAGCTGTTATAAAAGAGATACATTTACAGTAAGTGTAGGCACAGAAACATCAGCAGTACCTACTGTAGCCTATTTCAATAGCCAGTTTGTTTGTTTGTTAAACGACCAAGATAGTTACCAATGGGGATATGATGACAATGCAACGTTGGATTCTACATTATTACCCGGCGAAACAAATCAGTTTTATTATCAACCTTCGCCTGCAACAAATAAAGATTATTGGGTAATAACTAAAAAAGGAGATTGTATGCAAAAAACATACAGTACAACACCCACACAGACAATAAATTTAAATGCCAATATAGACGACATTAAAGTTTATCCTAATCCTGCTTCTCAAGAACTAAATGTTTCAATAACTGGCAATCATGATTATACCAATGTAAAAGTGTTTGATTTATTAGGCAAAGAGTTATTGAATGCTCCAATTATAGATAATAGTGCTAAGATGAATGTATCACAATTAGCTAGTGGTATTTATTTATTAAGCAGCTATATGAATGGTACATCAGTTAAAACAATACGCTTTACAAAAAACTAATCTCAAACCAAAAAAAATAAATAATTATATGAAAAAAATATTTTTGTGCATCATTACAAGTTTTGTCATAGGCAATTTATTTGCACAAGACAATAGCATGAACAACAGTAATGCACCTGTTGAAAATAACAATATAGACAGCTTGCTACCAAGATTTTGTATAGATGTAAATCTGAAATTAGGTATTCAAAATCAGAACCTTACAACTATTAATTTCTTAAATGCATTTACAAGCCCTAGCAATTCTACTATTAGTAATCCCAATTATACCAATGGTTCTACGGTAGGTTTCGACATACAAGGAGGTTACTTTTTCGGCAAAAAACGCAATTGGGGTATCGGTACCGGTTTTATGTATTTAAGCCAGATGGGTACTTTAACTATGGATAATTATAAAATCCAGTACCAATCATCAAGTGCGGTAGCACCTGTGTTCACACAAATAATAGGTTCCAATCAATCAATTAAAGAAACAATAAATACTACTAATATGAATATTCCATTAGTAGTAAAATACAAACATCAATTAGGTAAAAAATTAGGAATTGCAGTAGATGCAGGAATATTATATAACATGCAAATACAAAACAACTATACTACGAATGCTTCCTTTGATTATGAAGCAATTGTACCTGAAAAAATTAACGATGCTTATGTTTATAATTTATTGATTACAAAAGCAGAAATTTCTAAGACAGACCCTAATAATGTTGCTAAAGATTTCCTTTTGCAGCATTCATTGGGTTATAATGTAGGCTTGGGTGTTAAACCAACATCCACATCGGGTACGGTATCTTATACAAGCGGTAGTATAGGCTTATTATTAAAACCATCGTTAAGTTATAGAGTCAGTAAATCTGTTTATCTTGATTTAGGAGTTTATTTTATTTCTCAGACATTTAAAAATGCTGCAAGTAATACTTATATGCTTACCAATAAACTTGGTGATTATAGTTCTATGATGAATAGTGCCACCTCTGTAACACAAACCAGCATGGGTCTAAACTTAGGAGCTAGATTTTATTTTTACCCTAAAGACAGAGATAAAGATGGTATTCCGGATAGAAAAGATGAATGTCCTGATGTTTTTGGATTGAAACAATTTAATGGTTGCCCTGATACTGACGGAGATGGCATACCCGACAAAAATGATAGTTGCCCAACAGAATTCGGTTTAGCTAAATTTAATGGTTGCCCTGATAGAGATGGAGATGGTATTATAGATAAATTTGACCGTTGCCCCGACCAACCGGGATTGGCTAAGTTTAAAGGTTGCCCTGATAAAGACGGAGACGGCATACCGGATATCGATGACAAATGCCCGGATGTGTATGGTTTAGCACAATTTAACGGTTGCCCGGATACTGACGGAGATGGCATACCTGATGCAGAAGATAGTTGCCCTACAGTAAAAGGACCACTTTCAAACCATGGCTGCCCCATTGAAGCACCTAAACCACAAGTAATAGAAAAAATAGACATTTCAGCACCTATTTTATTTGACGTTAATAAAACAACAGTACAAGAAGTATCTAAACCAATATTACAAGAAGCAGCCATAGAAATTAAAGAAAATAAAGATGCATTTATTGAAGTACATGGTTATACAGATACTACCGGTACAAAAGCGTATAATCAGGCATTATCTGTAAGACGTGCACAAGCTGTAAAAAATGAACTTACCAAAATGGGCGTTAATCCTAAAAAGGTAAAAACCATAGGACATGGCTATAAAGACCCTGCTGCCCCTAATAGCACACCGGAAGGCAGATTGCAAAACAGACGTGGTGTTATGAAATTAAATCAAAACAAAAAATAAATACTATTTTTTGTAATAAATAAAAAGGGTTGCGAAAATTGCAACCCTTTTTTGTTTGCCTAAAAACTGGAAATTAAAGGTGTAATGGACATTTGTAGTGTTTTTTTTTAGACCTTTTGTAGTAATGGACATTTGTGGTGGTGTTTATTTTTCAATTTTTCGGCTATTCTAAGATTTACAAATACCTTTAGAAAATCAAGCGAAACAGAAACAGGCTCTGCTGGAGAGCAACCTGTCAGGAAAATCTTGATCTGTGTCTTGAAATAAAAGCAGTCCATTATATTGGGCTGCTTCTTTATTTTGAGAGCTATGCCTTAAAAAACGCATCTATAAACTTCTTTTTCCTTTCTATAGATAAGCCATTATGACTTCTTAATTTGTTCTTTAAATCTGAAAAATGTCCGTCAATTGCATTGGTTGTTTTGGGTATGTTTAAGCACATATTGTTGTACCATGTAAATAGCCAAGGCAGATTAGTATTGAGGCTTCTGTATGCACTGCGCAGCTTTTTGTGAACATAGCTGTTTTTTAATAAAAGAAATCTCAGATATGTAATTTTTAACTATAAGAGTCAATAGATATTTTAGATATTCAGAAATTATCTATTGTTTTTGCTCCATATTTATGTTTTCGTCTCCTTCTTCGTATTTTAAATAGCTTACTATAAATTGAAACATCTCATCTGTTGCTTTCATGCTGCCGTTATTATCTTTTATCAATCTAGGTGGGTTAAAAGGGTTGTTTAGGTTATTTGTAGTATTGTCATATATTCCCTCGGCAATAATAGTACTACCTTTAGGTATTTTAACCATTTTACGGAATGTGTAAAAATATTGCCATTTAAAATCCCATTTAGGTATAGAAATTAAGTGTATCGTATCACCATCTGGTTTTATAGCATAGGCCTTAAAGCTTTTACCTAATAAATGCATGTGTGGGTTAATGGTAACAATAGAAATATCGAAAGGCACTTTAAATTTACTGTAAACCGGTTTTAGCGTATTAGGTTGTATAATTAAATCTGGTACTACAGGCGATAGACCTATTGTGCCCAATTGAAACTCGTCTAATGGTCTTAATGGCGGTTTTTTAGAAAAATAGATATCTATATAAGAACAATCTAAAACAGAGTCTTTACCTGTAAATCCATAATGTAGGTCATTTAATAAAAAGGCTCCTTTTCTTGGCAGTATGTATCCACCAATACCATCGGGGTATAATTGCCCATAGGCACCGGGTAAATAATTGACTACCGATTTTTGTAAAATAGGGTAGGTGCCATCATCATTTGGTAAATCCAGTTTTTCAAATGCTTTAATAAGATGGAATGTATCTTCCTCCATGTTTACGATTCTATCGCCACCATAAACTGTTTTTTTTTCACTATATTTATATTTTACCATATCCCCATTTACATGGTGAACAACATTTTTTCGTCCTGGTATAAACTCTATTAGCTTTACGAAAGTATCATTATCTAATTCAAAGGGTACTTTTACTAATAAAAACCGGTCGTTACTATTTGCTTTTAGCATATATGGCTGTACGGGTATCCTTAAATCAGGCTTACCATTTACGGAACCAACCGGATATTTTGAAATAACATCTGTCAAATTATTATCTGCATCTGTTTGGATTGCAGGTCCTTCTTTTGTGCCTTGATTAACCCATTTTACAATTGTTTTTATTTCTTTATCTGATAAAGTTTTTTCACCAATAAAATGAGAATAATTTGGGTCAGCAGGCCATGGTGGCATTAGTTTTTCTTTTACTACATAAACTATGGAACCTGCATTTCTTTGTACATCAGTATAATTGGTAAGTGCAAAATGCGATACACCGCCACGTCTATGACATATTATGCAATTTTTATTAAATATTGGTGCTATCTGTTCGGTATAGGTTACATATAGTGGTAAGCCATCAAAATAATTACAATTTGAAAGGAAAATAACAAACAGAAAAATCAAGCATATTTTTGTTCGTTTTATAAGAAATGTAAGAAACGGAAACATTCATCAAAATTAGTTCTATTTTATTTTCTTTTTAAAAGATAAATTTCATTTAGTTAAAAATCAATTCGAAAATTTGCAATCTTTGATGTTTATTTATTCTGTTTTTGTTTTATTATACACTTTTTCCATTAAATAATATTTTAAGTATTCAATTCTTCATTACATCATGTTCTGATATTTGCGTTTTATTCAAATAGTAAAAAGCTACATAAACAACTAAAGTAATTGTATATGTAGCTTTTTATTTTAGCCGTAATGTAAGTAGGTATAATTTTATATAACTATTTAATTGTATATCTAACGCCTGCAATAATACCAACGGTCATTAAACTTGATGCACTTACAGAATTTAATACAGAACTGTAACTGCCTACTTTGTCTGTTAGCCTGTAAGTATTACTTACACTGTTTGTAAATGGTTGATACATTATAGAAGCACCGAAATTTACAGTAAACTTAGTATTGAAAATATAATTTATTTGTGGTTTTACCAAAAAGCCTATTGACATAGATTTATTGCTAACTGTACCTGTATTTTTATTTGGGTTTACATTTAAACCAACATTATAACCTTGTGTTCTATAGTTTTGAAAACTTGCATCTACTGCACTATAAGGATTTGAAGGGTAGCTTAATGCTTGCTGTGTTATCATCCAATCTTTGTTTTTATTGGGTACAGTACCATTGTCATAAACTGCAGTACCGGTTTTACCTGTTTGGTTAAATTGATAAATTGCTTCGTAATTAAAATTTGCATCGGTAGTAAAATTATTTTGTAATTGAAGATTATACATAATACCAGCATCTACCGATACACCAAATGCTTTGTATATATTATTTTTTTTGAATTTTACAACCAAAGGAATATTAAAATTTGAGATTTTAAGTTCTTCTTTAATCATATTGTTTGCAATTATTACTTGTCTGAATATTGTATTTTGGAAATCAGTGGATTGATATTCAACATGAAATTTATCTAATGTTAAGTCTCCGGATTGCATTAAGTAGATTATACCTAAACCGACACCCCAATTACTGAATTTTTTAAACCAATAAGCCCCTTCAATATCAATACCGATGGTACTACCCGCAGAAAACTTTAAACTACCAATGTTACTATTTACCGCATTCGTATAGTTTGGTAATGTATTTGCCGTAGTTACCGTTTGGTTTAAACCTCCATAAAGTAAATTAACCTCTGCACTTATTAGCATACTGTCTATTCGCTCGCCTTTATCACTTTTTTTTGCTTTTGGTTTTGCTTGTACTTGTGCAAATAAAGATGTTGCTGCAATGCTGAACATAATAATCAAAATAATATTTTTCATTTTTTTTGAATTTTTAAGTTTTTTAATATTTATATTGTTACTAATCTATTTAATAGGATTTTATATAAAATAGAGTTGTCTCAGAATATATGTGAGACAACTCTATTAATAGTTAGTTTTTAATTAATCGTGCAGAACCTATTTTTATTCCATCACGGTAGCAATCTATCATATAGAAACCGGAAGCTAATTGAGAAACATTAATTCTTGCTTCGTGATTAATAGCTCTTTGAGTTCCTATTTTTTGTCCCATCATGTTAGTAACATCAACATCAATATCGCCTAATAAAGTTGTATTAATATCAACCGTAACGATTTCCTCAGCAGGATTTGGATAGATTTTAATAACTGTTTTATCGTTATTTATATTTTTGATATTTGCAGCAGGTGCATTGTTGTATGTTTTTTGCATACATCCGTTTTTAGTTGTAATTACCCAGTAATTCTTGGTAGTAAAATTAGGGCTAGCATTTGTATAGTTCTCTGCTGTTTCTCCTACAAGAAGGGTAGAATCTAAAGTAACTGCATCATCATATCCCCACTGATAACTGTCTTCAAAAGCAGTTAAGCAAATAAACTGAGGAGCATAGTAAATAACACCCGGTACATCGTCTGTTGTTGTACCCACATTTACTGCAAATGAATCTTTACTATAACAACTAATACCTGCAACATTAGCCGTTAGGTAAACCATTGCATTGCCTGAATTATTAAAATTAATAAGGCAATATTGGTAGTTAGCACCTTCGCCCCAAACATTCGCATTTGTTGCTGTCCATGTATAAACCACAGTTGGTGGCGGTGCGCTTGCACCAAAATTCTGATTCATAGTATTTAAACAAAGACTAGCAGGAGACTTCGTAATAATTGATGCACTTGGTGCAGGATTTACTGTTAAAGTAACATTTTCAGTATTTGTACATGCATTAGCCGTTAATGTATAAACATAAGATACAACAATAGGTAATAGGGTAGCATTGGTAAGTGTTTCTGAAATGGTAGTTGTGCCGGCACCAATTAAAGGAGAAATGCCTGTTATACCCGGACGCATCCAAGAATAAGTTGTACCTGTGGTTGCACTTGCAGGTGTATAGCTGAATGTAGTTCCGCTACAAATAGAACCAGTATCTATACCCGAAAATATAGGTTTAGGGTTTATTACTACCACAAAAGACTGTGTATTCATACAACCGTTTGCGAACAATGTATCTATATAAACAACACTTACAGGGTCGGTAGTAGTATTTACAAGTATTTCATTAGGGTTGCCTATACCACTGCCGGCAGCATTACTAATACCTGTTACAGCAGCACGGCTCCAAGTATAGGAAGTGCCTGTTGTTGCACTTGCAGATGTATAACTGAATAAAGTACTGTCGCAAATGGCTGCAGGTGTTAGCGTACTTGATAATACCGGTTTAGGGTTAACAGTTACTGCTATATTTTCAGTATTCCAACATCCGTTTGCTGTTAAAGTATCAATATAAGTAACCACAACAAGTGCTGAAGTAGTGTTAGTTAAATATTCATTTATATTACCTATACCGCTTGTTGCCGGATTTGATATACCACTTACAGTAGCACGACTCCAAGAATAAGTTGTTCCTGTTGTTAAACTTGAATCTAAATATGTAAATAATGTGCTATCACATATTGCCGTTGTTGTAAGCGAACTACTCAACATTGGTTTTGGATTCACGGTTACAGTTACATTTTCAATATTTAAACATCCAGTTGCTATTAATGTATCAACATAAGTAACAACAATTGGGTTGGGTGTAGTGTTTACTAATGTTTCCAATGGGTTACCTCTGCCGCTTGAAGAAGGGTTAGTAATACCTGCTACAGTAGCACGGCTCCACGTAAATGCTGTACCACCTGTTGTGCTTGTTGGTGCATAACTGAATAGAGTGCTGTCGCAAATAGCAGGTGGAGTTAGCGAGCTGCTTAATGTAGGTGTTGTATTTACATTAAACATTATGATTGCATAGCAACCTGTAGGTAAAGTATAGGTAATAATATCAGAACCTGCACTAACACCTGTTACAATACCTGTGCTGCCAATAGAAGCAATACTTGGGAAAACACTGCTCCAGCTACCGCCTGTTACCAAATCAGAAAGGGTAGTGGTTAGTCCTGTACAAACAGTTGTTGTACCACTTATTGCAGCAGGTAGTGCATTTATGGTTACGGTTTTTGTAATTAAACAACCTGTTGATAAAGCATAAGTTATAACCTGCGTACCCGCACTTAATGAGCTAATAACCCCTGTGCTTGAGCCGATTGTTGCCAAAGTACCGGAAGTACTCCATGTACCACCTGTGGAAGCATCGCTCCATGTAATTGTATAACCGGAACATAATGAATCTGCACCGCTAATTAATGCCGGTGTAGCATTAATGGTTATTATGGAAGAGGTAGAACATCCGGTTGAAGTTAATGTATAAGATATTGTATCTATACCTGCATTAACACCTGTAACAAGTCCACCTATTTGTGTTGCATTCGCATTACTCATGTTCCAAGTACCTCCGCTAGTAGCATCAGACAATGAGGTGGTAGAACTGGTACAAACAGTAAGTGTTCCACTTATTGCAGATGGATTAGGGTTAACTGTAATGTTTGCATTTACATTACAACCTGTTGATAATGTATAAGTAATTGTAGCAATGCCTGCCGATGTACCTGTTACAATACCGGTACTTGTACCAATTGTTGCAGAAGTACTAGTTGTACTCCATGTACCGCCGGTACTTACATCGCTTACTGTTAGGCTGTTACCAATACAAATTGCACCAATACCACTAATTGTAGCCGGTGTTGCATTAATGGTTATTACAGAGGAAGTAGTGCAACCTGTTGAAGATAATGTATAAGATATTGTATCTATACCTGCACTAACTCCGGTTACAAGCCCACTAATTTGGGTAGCATTTGCGTTACTCATATTCCATGTACCACCGCTTGTAGCATCAGATAATGAAGTTGTAGAACTTGTACAAACAGCAAGCGTACCGCTGATAGCGGATGGATTAGGGTTAACAGTTATATTGGCATTTGCAGTACAACCGGTAGATAATGTATATGTTATAGTTGCGATGCCTGCTGAAGTGCCTGTAACAATACCTGAACCTGTACCAATAGTAGCACTCGTACTTGAAGTACTCCATGTACCTCCACTACTTACATCACTAACTGTTAAACTGTTACCAACACAAATTGCACCAATACCGCTAATAGCAGAAGGAAGTGCATTTACTGTTATAATAGTTGTTGTAATACAACCGGTAGTTAAGGTATATGTTATAGTATCTGTTCCTACTGCAACAGGTGTTAGTAAACCACCGGTGGCGGTAATAGTCGCAACCGAAGTGTTACTACTGCTCCAAGTACCGCTACTTGTAACATCAGACAACGTAATTGTACTGCCCATACATACCGATGCAGGACCTGATATAGCAGAAGGAGTTGGATTAATTGTAACTAAACTGCTATCTGTAGAGTAGCATGTACCATTACTGATAGTTGCATAATAAGTATTGGTAACTACAGTAGATGTAACCGTTGTGGGGTGTACATAAACGGTATCTGTACCAGTACCGGCAACATAAGGGGTCGTTAATGCTGCATCTGTAAACATTGCAGTTGTAGGCGACCAAGTAGGTGCATTTGGTGTGCCTGTTATGGATACTAAGTCCATGAATATGTTATTACCAAACTCGCTATAAGCATATAACATTATATAATTTGTAGTTGATGTTCCGGTAATAGTACAAGTATATTGATACCATCCTTCAGAAGTTGGTGAAGAAACACCGGATACACTGCCTGTAGTAGAAGCACCATTCCAACGGGGTACAAAGCCTAAGCTTGTTGCACCTGTTATTGAAGCCGTACTATTTTGATATACAGTAATACCTTCTAAGTAATCGCCTGCATAACCGGGGTCTCTATACATCCAAAAAGAAACCGTATTTGCAGTAGTACCTGCAACACTGAATACAGGTGAACATAATGT
>CAIWXG010000196.1 GCA_903916555.1 uncultured Bacteroidota bacterium | reverse complement strand
CCTTTTTTTAGCCATTGAGACCTGCTGTTATCGGGCTTATATGTGGCTATAGCCTTTTTAATATCCAATACATCTACACCAAAATGCATACCTACTGCAATAGCAACCATTACATTCGGAAAATTATATTCACCTACCAAATTTGTTTTAATGGCTATTTCTTCCTTTTTTATCTTCGTATCTATTTCTAAAAAAACACCATTCATCGTTGCTTTGCCTGTATAATCTGCATTGTTAGCACCATAACTTATTATATTAGTAATTCCTTTACTCATTTCTACAAGATATTCCAGGTCGCTATTTAAGAAAATAGTACCATGTGTATCTCTCAGAAAATCATAAAGTTCACCTTTCCCTTTTTTTACCCCTTCTTCCCCACCAAAACCTTCAATATGTGCTTTGCCGCAATTGGTAATTATACCATGTGTAGGCAGTACATATTTGCAATAAGATTCTATTTCTTTTTGATGATTGGCACCCATTTCTATAATGGCAAATTGGGCATCGTGCTTTATCTTTAAAATGGTTAAGGGTATGCCTATATGGTTATTAAGGTTGCCTTCGGTTGCACACGTGATGTAGCTGCTTTTTAATACCGAATATACCAATTCTTTTGTGCTTGTTTTGCCATTAGAACCTGTAATTGCAATAAAAGGAATAGCAAAAGAATTACGATGAAATAGAGCTAATTGTTGTAGTGTTTCCAATACATTATTTACTAATATATAAAACTCATTTATTTTATATTCAGGCTTATCAATTATTGCATAAGCAGCTCCGGCTTCAAGTGCTTTTGCAGCAAAGGTATTTCCGTCAAAATTATTGCCACTGAGTGCAAAATAAATAGCTCCTTGTTTTAGTTTTCTGGTATCTGTTTGTACTGAAGGGTGTTTCAGGTATAATTTATATAATTCCGAAATTTCCATAATGCATGTTTTCTACAAAAATATACAAAAGTGCTTGTAAGGTGAAAAGCTGTTTATTGACTGATTGAAAAATATTGGAAATTTTACCCAAATATTTTGGGAAGTATTGTAGGGTGATTTATAAGTTACCTGAATAATTATATTTTTACCCATTCTTTTTTAGTACTATCATATTGTTTAATAGCTTTTGCCGGATTGCCTACCACTACACAATAATCTGGAATACTTTTAGTTACTACAGCACCCGCAGCTATTACACAATGCTTGCCAATAGTTACTCCGGCAGTAATAACAGCGTTAGCAGCAATCCAGCAATCATCACCAATAGTTATGGGTGCTGTATTTATGGGTTGTAGATATATAGGTACTTCAGGGTCTTTATATTCATGATTTAAGCCACTTATAACTATGTTTTGTGCTAATATAACATTATTGCCAATATTTACAGGCCCAATGATAACATTACCTATACCAATAAGAGTATTATCACCAATAATAACATCACCTACACCATTATTTAGGGTGCAAAAATCTTCTATGGTAGAATAATTACCTAAATGGAAATTATTGAATGGAAGAATGTCCATTCTTGTTCGTCTGCATATTTTTGCCCCCTTACCCTTAAAATGAAAAAAACGATTCAGAAACAATTTTACCCATAAACGAGGTCTGGCTCCACCTTTGGGTATCAGCATTCTATGAACAATCTTTTTTAATTGTGGGTTGCTTTTTATTTTTTGGGCAATAGACATATTTTATTATTATGTAATTGAAATTAAATTATTTATGTTCCATGTATTCATTTAGTTGTATAAAAACTTCATTTAAAATGGTTTGCAGTTTTAAAAACCATGTAAGTAACAATTGTTCGTCGTTTTCATACTTATTAGTTTCAATATCTCTTATATTTTGCTGAACACTTAAAATTCCCATGCTATCAATTTGAGATTTCATTTTATGGGCAGCATTTCTAATTAATAGTGTATCTTTTGTATCTATAGCATTTTGCAAAGCAATTAAATCTTTGGGTACAGAATCAAGAAAAATTCCCACCATTTTCTTAGCAAAAGAAACATCCCCACGTCCAAAACTATTTACAAAAGTTAAATCATACAATAATTCTTTTGTATCGTTGGCAATTTCCTTTGAAGTAGATTCTGTATTTTTTTTAATAATATTGTCTTCAATAATATATAAATTAGGCTTATTTAATACTTTGTTTATAACTTCATATAGTTTTTCTTCTGTATATGGTTTTGTAACACAATCATCCATACCGGCATTAATATAGTTTTGATGGTCGCCTTTTAAAGCATTTGCAGTAAGAGCAATAATAGGAACTTTAGATTTATAATTTTTTAAATTTCTTATTTTTTTAGTAGCAGTTATACCATCCATTACAGGCATGTGTATATCCATTAAAATAATATCAAATTCAGTTGTAATAAATTCATCTAAAGCATCTTTGCCATTATTTACTATTACAATAGAGCAACCCCAAGATTGAAGGATTTGACTTATTAAAAATTGGTTTAATTCAACATCTTCTGCAACTAATATTTTACTGTTTTTTAGTGATAAGAAATTGTAATTTGATTGGTTATTCTCGGGAATAGAGGTTCTTTCTCCTTTTTTATACGGTATATAAAATGAGAAGGTAGTGCCAACATTTAATTTACTATTTACTGTTATTTTACCGCCTTGCATTTCAATAAGGTTTTTGCAAATGGATAAACCCAAACCGGTACCACCAAATTTTCTGGAGGTATCTGATGTTGCTTGAACATACGGATTAAATATTTCATTAAGTTTTTCCGGATTAATACCAATTCCGGAATCAGAAACCTCAAATAAAACAGTAATGGAATCCTTCTCGTTTTTTGTACAACTTATTGCAATTTCAATGGTACCTCTATTTGTAAATTTTAATGCATTGCTCATTAAGTTATTCAAAATTTGTCCAAGGCGAGATGGGTCTCCTTTTACAATGATGTCTTCAGAAATATTATTTTTAAAAGTTAGTAAAATATTTTTTTCTTCAGCTTTATATTGAAATGAATGCACGGTAGTGAGTACTTTCTCTTCTAATCTGAAAGGAATTGACTCTAATTCAAATTTCCCTGATGCAATTTTTTCTATATCTAAAACATCATTTACGATTGTCAACAAACCATTTGCAGAGCCGGTAATTAAATTGGTATATTTTCGTTGTTGTTCGTTTAAGTTGGTTTTAGAAAGTAAATTAGCAATACCAAGAATACCACTCATTGGTGTTCTTATTTCGTGGCTCATATTAGCAAGAAAAAGTTCTTTTGCTTTCGCAGATTCTTCCGTTATCTTTTTTGCTTTTCTTAATTCTTTTTCTATTTGTATTCTTTCGGTAATGTCTTGCGAAAAACCAATTATATAAGGTTCCGAATTTTCTTCTTCTACTTTGAAATTTTGATATAAAAGGAACGATTTTTTATCCGTTTTTCCTATTACCCTAAATACTCCTTTGGCTATACCTTTATTAATAACTTTATCTAAATAATCTGTTTGGAAATTTGGCAGGTCGGCTTTAGGTATAAAATCGGAAATATTTCTACCAATCATTTCACTGCTTGTATAACCTAACTTTTCGCATATTGCCGGATTAGTAGTAATCAAAATACCATTTAAATCATGTGTACAAATATAGGCTTGGCTATAATTAAAGAGGTCTCTATATCTTTTTTCGTTTATTTTTAGTTGTTCTTCAATTTTCTTTCGGTCTGTAATATCCAAACCATAAGCGATTACTTGTATTACTTCATTTTGTTCATTAAGAACCGGATACAGGTGGCGCAGTATATATGCAGTACTACCATCTCTTTTTGTTATCTTATCTTCCCAAAAGTATATTTTTTTAGATGCAACTACTTTTTCAAATTGTAGTTTTCTGTTATTGATAATTTCAGTTGATTTCCCTCTGCGTAAACAATATTCTGCATCATTTTTACCTATCATCCATTTCCTTAATTCCGCATCTTTTATGGCAGTAGGATTAATAAATAAATAATCATGATTGGGATTAAAGGCAACAATATCGGCAGGAATATTATTTAATACGTTTTCGTAAAATTTCCTCTGTTCTTCTAGCTTATTATCTGCAATTACTCTTTCTGTTATATCTTCAAAATTCCATAAATGGCCTTCATATTTACCATCCATAAATATGGGTACATAGTCTCTTTCAAAAAACCTGCCGTCTGTTAATTGCAGTTTTTCATGAAGTACTATTTGCTTCTTTTCTAATATTTCTTCTACTCTTTCTACAAAATTTTCAGGGTTAGCAAAAAGGCTCTTACTTTGTTTCGTAGCATTTGCGAAGCCCATACCTATTAATTGGTTTACGGGTATAGTAATTCCAAATATATCGCAAAATTTCTCGTTTATTAAAAGTATTTTCCGTTCTTTATTTTCTACTATAACGCCCGAGTGTAAGTTTTGAATAAGATAAGATAAACGGTTATTTGTTTCTTTTAGTTGTATTTCTAACTGTTTTTGTTGGTCAACATCGGTTATTGTACCTATAACCAAGCAAGGTTTGCCTCTTTCGTCCCATTCAACTATTATACCCCTAACTACAAAGTATTTATATTTTCCGCTTTTATGTAATAGTCTGTGTTCAACAATTAATTGGGCTGTTTCACCATTAATATATTCATCAAATGCATTATTTACTTTTTCTAAGTCATCAGTATGTATAGAGTCATGCCACTGCTGTATAGTAAATTCATCATCAATTTCATAGCCTAATGCTTTTTTATAAGGTGGAAAAGAGGGTACTTCTTCATTTTTTAAATCGTATTGCCATATTCCGTCCCCATTACCCTCAAGGGCAAATTTCCAAAGGTGTTCGCTGTATTTAATTGCCTTTTTTTGTTCATTTGTAACTTGCAACAAATTTTTAATGTCATTTGTTGCAATTTCTTGTGCTTTTAGTATGTTTAATTGGTCTATAACAGAATCGTGTTTGGCAAAATCATTTAGGGTAAGATTGTTTTTTTCTAAATCTTCCATCGAACTGAACCAAGGTGTGCCGATAAAAAGAAGTTTATTTTCTTCTTCTAAATATTCTATTTGACCCCTTAAAATATTATCGTTTGAATCTATAATATTAATTAAAACAATATTATTTTTTAATGCTAATAGATTCGAAAAATTAATTGTATTTAATTTTGGTCTGGTTATTTTGAAATAATCTGTAAACGGCTGCCCTGATTTTAGTTGTATAATTTTGGCTAATGATTTGCCGAACGAACAAACATTCAAATTTTCATCAATGAGAATATAAAAATGGAAAAGTTTATTAAATTGTTCTATCCCAAAAGAAAATGAAGATAATGCCATAAAATATTCTGTAATCTTTATAATGTATTTTCATTTTGTTTAGATTACTTATAGCCAAAATGAAATTTATTAATCAACTCCATAAAAATACTTCAATATACTATATTTATAATAAACCCTATACTCTTGAAAAATATAATTATTGTAAATAGGATATATATAAAGTCATTTATGTGAAATTTACTTTAAAATATTTATTAATAAATGTTAGTGTTTAATATATTTATGTAAATTTTCGGCTGTAAGTGGTTTATAAAAATATTCTAAAACTTTTTTATATTTCTTTGATTTGTTTTTATCTTCATTATTAATTGAAGAGGATAAAACAATAATAGGCGAATTTGCTTCACATTTTTGATAATCATCTAAAAAGTCCCATCCAGATCTTCCTTTCGGGAAATTTAAATCCAGAAAAATAATTCTATTGTTGTAAGGGTATCTTTTTAAATAACTTAAAGCAGGTTCAATATCATCAAAAATTTTTACGGGAGTGTTGGGTAAAAATATTGTGATAATTTTTTTGTGAATAATGTTAGTCAATTGGTCGTCATCTACTAAACAAATTTCACTAATTTCATCATTTACTTTTACTGCTTCTTCTTGTTTTTTTATACTTTCATCTAAATTTATATTAGAGTTTATTTTTGATATTATAGAGTTTATTTTATTTACCGGACTCTCTAACTGCTGTAGATAGTTTTTAAGCTCGTCAAAATTATTTTCAGCAGATTTGCTGGCATTCAACAGAGTCATAATTTTTGCAAATTCATGTCTTAAATCGTGAGATGTTACGAATGAAAACTCTTTTATTTTATCATTTTTTTCTTTTATCTGTATTTCGTCATTTTTTCTTTTTGTTATATCAATGGCAATAATCATAAAACCATAAAAATCTTCTTTTTCTTCCAACGGCTCTATTCTTAAATCAAGCCAAAATTGGCGTCCATTTTTACTATAATTCAAAATTTCGACTCTTGTTATTTCTTTTTTCTGTATGCCTTCATGTATTATATTTATTGTTTCTACATTAGTTTCGCTTCCATATATTAAATTTCCTATCTTTTTTCCTAAAGCTTCTTCTAAACTATATTCAGTTATTTTTACAAAAGCATCGTTTACCCAAGTTATATTGGCATTGCTGTCAGTTAAAATTATTAGATTGCTTGTTTTAGTAATAATATCAGAGAATTTTCGAGATATGTATATAGCTTTTTCTAAATTTTGATTTTTTAGTTCTAAACTATCCAAATTTTGTTTTAATTCTGTCATATCGTTGCCTATTAAAAAATATACATTTGTTTTCTCGTTAAATATTACTTGCAATTCTATTGTGCTTGTTTTCCCTCTCTTTTCTATTATGCTTATTACAGTATTAGATTTAATATTGTGATAAGCTTCATCAATAGATTTTGAAAGTATTTTTTTTGATGGCTCTTGAAAATAATTTAATAAAAATTTTGTCTCCTTATTTTCCTGTTTTGTATCTATCCCTAAAATGCTTGAACCTGCATTATTTGAATAAATTAATTCAAGATTTTCAGCATTTATACACCAAAAATAATTATTGATATTATTATTTACACAGTTAAAAATATCATTTATTATTGTATCAAACATGTACTATTGATTAAAAAATAAAACTTTAGCAAAAGTAAACTAAAAGTTGATAAAGTTAAAGGTAATATAAATAACAAATTGTCAATGGCAATATGCATTTATAAAATAGTGTATTTATATAGTTGTTTAATGTATTTGCACTTTTAAGTGTAAATGATAGAAATATAAATTATTTATAATTAAAATTTGTTTGTAGTAAGAGGTGTTTATTTATTTATTTTTTGTAAAAATTGTTAGATTACTTATTTTTATCCGTAATGGCAAAGAAAAATAATACTCAAAAATATAATAATAATAGTAGTAAAAATAGAATAGAGCCTAATGAAAATAAAAAATTGGGCAAAACCTATAAGGATACAGATGTTTCTAAAACACAGAAAATAATATTTAATGGCTCTTTGCTATTAAGTATTGTTTCCTGTATATGTATTGCCTTTTCTATATATCTTTTCTTGAAACCATGCTTAGAGAATGAGCTTACTAACTGGGATGATGCCGGATATTTACTTAATAATAATTTAATT
>CAIWXG010000195.1 GCA_903916555.1 uncultured Bacteroidota bacterium | reverse complement strand
TTCAAATACATTTTAATAATAACAGCACTTGGGTTTGTTTTTCCCAAAGAAAGTAAAGCAGCCTTTATTATAAAAGGAACAACAAGTATTAAAAACAATGTTTATAAAGACATTACTATAATTCAAAACGTAGTACCCAATAATACATCTGTTGAACAAACTAACATAAGCCCCTATCAACATTATAATAATGACCGGCATGTACATTCCAGACATAATAAAAAGCAATGGATAGCTATTTTATTAAGCTTTCCACTTTTTGGTCTTTGCTTTTGGGGTATTCATAGATTTTACTTGGGGTATGAATGGCAAGGTTATGTTCAATTGTTGGCGTATGTAATTGGTTATATTGCTCTACTTGCTGCTGTTTTTATGGCTTTTACTACTGCAACATCTACAATCGAATTTGATATTCTCATTGGCATTGCTGCTTTTTTAATATATGGAGATATAATTTGGACAGTAATTGATTTTTTTAGAATATGCTTTGGGAATTTGAAACCTAAATATGGAGATTATTACAGACCTAATAGAAACAGATATAGATAATTTAAAATTACAAAGCCATGATAAAAAAGTATTTTTCAATACTATTATTTTTTATTTTATTCTTTAATAATAAAAGTAAAGCTGCCTTTATTATAAAAGGAACAACAAGTATATATTATAATAATCACAAGGAAATAAACCTTTATCAAAACGAAGTACCCTATAATGTTGCTGTTGAAAATGCTAATCTAAACCCTTACCAACATTATAATAATGACCGGCATGTTCATCATAAACAAAATAAGAGTCAATTGTTAGCTATCTTATTAAGCTGTCCATTTTTTGGACTTTGCTTTTATGGTATTCATAGATTTTACTTAGGCTATGTATGGCAAGGGCTTGTTCAATTGTTGGCATTTTTATTAGGATACATTACACTTTTAACAGCTATTTCGCTTGCAATTGCCACAGCAACAGCCGGAACTGAAATTATTGCCGGTATTGGAGCAATTTTAATTTTTGGGGCATTTTTATGGGAAATAATTGATTTTTTTAGGATTTGCAGTGGAGATTTGAAACCAAAATATGGAGATTATGGCAGAACAAACAGAAATAGATAATATACAATGCTCAATAAGTTCATTTCATTTATATTCTGTTTTATGTTGTTTTTTACATATAAAAGTAATGCAGCTTTTATAGTAAAAGATATTAAAATAAGAAAAGAATGCCATTCTTCTTATATCAATCCTATTGAAAAAATTATCAATTTAAAGCAATACCAACTAAATAATCATGACCGTTTTATACATCATAGACAAAATAAGAAAAAATGGGTAGCTACCTTATTGAGTTTTCCCTGTTTTGGTCTTTGTTTATTGGGTATCCATAGATTTTATTTAGGCTTTGTAGTACAAGGTTTAGCTCAATTGTTGTCTTTTATTTTAGGTTTTGCTATTGTTTTATTTGCTATTGAGATAGGGTTTACTTCTACATTAATTGTTGTAGCCTATTTTATTGGATTATTTCTACTATTTGGGGCATTGATTTGGGAGTTCATAGATTTCTTTAGAATATGCAGTGGATATTTGAAACCCAAATATGGAGATTATGAAAAACCTAATATAGATAGATAATATACCGTGCTAAAAAAATACATTTCATTTTTATTCTGCTTTATTTATACATTAAAAGTATGTTGCTTTTTTCCTCCATTTAAACATATTCCTTAAATCTTATACCCAATTATTTAAAGCTACTTTATTATCTTTGTATCATGACTGCAACTTTATTTAATATTGAAAACGGTGTTGGAATCATTACACTTAACCGACCTGAAAAATACAATAGTTTTAATCGGGATATGGCTCTGGAACTTCAGGCACATTTGGATAATTGTGAAAAAGACGATAGTGTAAGGTGTATTTATATAACAGGAGCCGGAAAAGGATTTTGTGCGGGTCAAGATTTATCTGAAGCCACCAACCCAAGTCCTGAAGATTTTGAATTAATGGTGCGTGAATATTATAATGCTACTATTTTAAGAATAAGAAATATAGAAAAGCCTGTTATAGCTGCTGTTAATGGTGTTGCTGCCGGTGCAGGTGCTAACATTGCCCTTGCTTGCGATATTGTATTAGCTAATGAATCTGCATTTTTTATACAGGCATTCAGCAAAATTGGTTTAATACCTGATAGTGGCGGTACTTACTTTTTACCCAGATTAGTAGGTATGCAAAGAGCTGCTGCATTAATGATGACTGCTGAAAAAGTTATGGCTAAAGATGCAGTAAATATGGGTATGATATACAAATGTTTTGCTGATGAACATTTTGAAAACGAGGCTAAAAAAATGGCTTACACATTGGCACAAATGCCAACTTTAGGTATTGGCTTAACTAAAAGGTTGTTGAACAATACTTATAATAATACTTTAGAAGAACAATTAGATGCAGAAAAAACAGTACAAATGGAAGCAGGTGCTTCTGCCGATTTTAAAGAAGGCGTACTTGCTTTCTTAGAAAAAAGAAAACCACTATTTACAGGTAAATAAATTAAGAGGTTTATTCTTTTATCATTGTCATATTGCATATATAAGCTATCCCGCCCTGTGCATAAGTTGTATAATGCAGGTTTATTTTATTAGAAGCGAATGTACCCGATGCAGCTACACCATAAGTACCACTTGCCAAAGAAATTGTAATATTATTAACACTATCTACAGTGGCAACTTGTGTAACATTTGTATTGTCGAAGTTTGAAATATTAACTGTGTAACCACCATTTGTTGCACCAACAGTAACTGCACTTTGCCAAGTAGTATCCCCGTTTACATGAATAGTACAAGCTGCTCTTGAACACTTATAAGTACCTATATATTCACTCGACCAAGCGTTTTGGCAACTATTACCTGAATAACCGGTTGGGCAAATACATTTATTATTACTGCAAGTACCACTGTTTTGGCAAGTAGTAGTACCACATTTATTTTTACAACTTACATAAAAAAACACTGCAATTATACTTATTGCAAAAAACAAGCCTTTAATTATTATGTTGATTTTATTCACAATTATAAATTAGGTGTAGAAAATATTAGATTTCGGTAAAATTAAGCATAGCATTCGGTATGTGTAAAAAGTTAGTATAGTTTAACATTTATGTTTAGATAAAACGGTGCTATTACCATTTCAGATTCTATTATTAAATCCGGTTAGATTAAAAATTAGTATTCCCAAATTAAGGTAATAATAATACAAACCTTTAATTTGGGAATAAAATAATCTTCAAAAGAAACTATGGTGCTTCGTAATCAGAATTCGCATCAGATTCAGTGTGCTTCCTTTTAGCTTTTTTAACTGCTTTATGATGCTCTGCTCTCTTTTCTTTTTTAATCTTCGGCTCAACTTTATATTCTTCAACCGGCTTCTCCTCTTTCACCTTTTCTTCATTCACTTTTTCTTCATTCACTTTTTCCCCTTTTACTTTCTCTTTAGCTTTCACTTTTTCTACCGGCTTAGCTTCTTCTTTTGCAGGCATTATTAGTTCTTGTTGTGCTTTATCGTTAATAGGTGCTTTATCGTTTTTATGCATATTTGCAATTGTTGGTGCAATTACAAGTGCTACAATAGACATTAACTTAATAAGAATGTTCATAGAAGGACCGGAAGTATCTTTAAAAGGATCACCAACGGTATCACCTGTTACAGAAGCTTTATGTGGTTCTGATTTTTTATAATAAATCTCACCATTTATTTCTACACCTTTTTCAAAAGATTTTTTTGCATTATCCCAAGCACCACCGGCATTATTTTGGAACATACCCATAAGTACACCACTAACAGTAGCACCAGCAAGAAAACCACCCAATACTTCCGGGCCTAATACAAAACCAATAAATAATGGAGAAATAATAGTAATTGCACCCGGTAATATCATTTTCTTCAAAGATGCATTAGTAGAAATAGCTACGCATTTATCGTATTCAGGTTTACCTGTACCTTCCATAATACCCGGTATTGTGCGGAACTGCCTACGAACTTCTTCAACCATTGCCATTGCAGCCTCACCAACAGCACGTATGGCAAGAGAAGAGAATATAAATGGTATCATTGCTCCCACAAAAAGTCCGGCCAATACATCAGCATGATAAATATTAATAGCATTTTGCAAATCGTAACCATTTTTTTCAACCACGCCAACATAAGCAGCAAATAAAGCCAATGATGTTAAAGCAGCCGATGCTATTGCGAATCCTTTACCGGTAGCTGCTGTAGTATTACCTACTGCATCTAAAATATCTGTTTTTTCACGTACCTCTTTTGGTAATTCGCTCATTTCTGCAATACCACCTGCATTGTCAGCAATCGGCCCAAATGCATCAATGGCTAATTGCATAGCAGTAGTAGCCATCATACCGGCAGCAGCAATTGCCACACCATATAAACCGGCACACGCATGAGCACCATATATACCTGCAGCCAAAACAATAATTGGTAAAAATGTAGATTCCATACCCACCGCCAAACCACCTATTATATTCGTGGCACTGCCGGTTGATGACTGACGAATGATACTTAATACAGGGCGTTTACCCATTGCAGTATAATATTCCGTAATCATACTCATTAATGTCCCTACTGCTAAACCTACCATTATAGCACCAATTACGCCATTTTTAGAAAACGGTATGCCACGAAGAGTCATATCAGCATCGGGCAACAATGCATTTACAAGTATTATTGAAAAAATAGCGGTAAGAACTATCGAACCCCAATTACCCATATTCAAAGCACTTTGCACTACACTTGTACTCAATTTTGCTTTTTCTGAAATACGAACAAACCAAGTACCTATTATAGATAATACGATACCTGTACCTGCAATTAACATTGGTAATAATATAGGAGCAAAGCCATTATAATTATCTAAAGATATTGTTTCTTGCCCTAAAACCATTGTGGCAAGCACAGTAGCAACATACGAACCGAATAAATCGGCACCCATACCGGCAACATCCCCTACATTATCGCCCACATTGTCTGCAATTGTAGCCGGATTACGTGGGTCATCTTCCGGAATACCGGCTTCTACTTTACCTACTAAATCTGCACCAACATCAGCAGCTTTTGTATAAATACCACCACCCACACGGGCAAATAAGGCTATACTTTCAGCACCAAGCGAAAAACCGGTTAGTACTTCAATAGCAAGTTTTACATTATCTCCTGTTGCTACATTTGTAGTAGCAGAAAAAACCTCAGGAGCAAAACGATATAATAATACAATAAATAGACCACCTAAACCCAATACAGCAAGCCCTGCAACACCAAGCCCCATTACAGAACCACCCCCAAAAGAAACGGCAAGTGCTTTACTTAAACTTGTGCGGGCTGCATGTGCTGTGCGTACATTTGCTTTAGTAGCAATTCGCATACCAATAAAACCTGCTAATGCACTAAAAAATGCACCCATAATAAAAGCTACTGCAATTAACCAATTAGAACTGCTATTACCCATAATAGCTAATAGAATGGCTGCAATAACTACAAAGTAGGCTAATACTTTATATTCAGCTTTTAAAAATGCCATAGACCCATCAGCAATATAGCCGGCAATTTCTTTCATACGGTCATTTCCTGCTTCTTGCTTAGTTACCCATGCGCTTTTATAAAATGTAAACAGTAATGCCAAAATCCCGAAGGCAGGAACAAGGTAGAATAAATTCATAAATATATTATATTGTTAAAAATTTAAGTTTGCAAATATAAACGTTTGATTGATAAAATCATAAAATAAAGGATAATGATTTTATTATCTTTTTTAAATTTATAAAATATAAATTCGTAAATTTTTGTATGTAAATTTTTTATTTTTATATTTTTTTTATCAGCCTATTTTTAATAGTATTGACGTTAATTTAAAATGAAGAAGTAAATTAGCAGTTCTTATGCTACTTAAGAAAAAACATTTTATAAGAAATCTATTTCTATTATCTATATTATTGCTTATTAGCATAATAGGTATAATAGATATTTTCATTTCATATAGCACAAAAAATCAAATATATACTGATGTAAAAGACATTCCTAAAAATAAAGTGGGAATTATATTAGGAACGGCAAAATATCAAGACAAAGCAAAACAAATAGTAAACGAATATTACCAAAATAGAATTAATGCAGCTGTAGCACTATATATGGCAGGCAAAATTGATTATATTATTGTTAGTGGCGATAATAGTACTCGGTATTATAACGAACCACTATGTATGAAAGAAGATTTGATTGCTCAGGGAATTCCACCTAATATTATATATATGGATGATGCCGGCTTTCGTACTTTAGATAGTATATTAAGGTGTAGAGATATTTTCAATCAGCATCAATTTACAATTATATCTCAAAATTTTCACAACCAAAGAGCCGTATTTATCTCTAATCACAAAAATATTAATGTAGTTGCTTTTGATGCAACTGACGGAAATGATGTTGTGTTAATAAATATAAGAGAAAAATTTGCACGAATTAGGATGGTGGGAGACCTCATTTTTAATACTAAAGCAAAATTTTATGGCGATAAAATAATAATTAATTAAAAATTATTACCATATATCTACTTATAGCATATTTAATAAAACTGTTTTTCTCCTATTTTCCTTAATTTCCTTATTTACCTGTAAGTTTCTTTAGTAAATGACCACCCATTTTCGATTTATTAATATCAGCTTTTACTTGTTTGCCACTTTTTTTAGAAGCAGGCTGGCTAGAAAAAGAAATTGGTTTTGAAGGTAATTTTGTAGCAGCAGGTTTCTTGGCAGCAGGCGTAATTGGTGTTACAATCTTCTCTTCAGACAAGTTATTTTGATTTACTGTATCCATATTGTTTTTTATAAATATTTTAAATAAAAATTAATTCTATGCAAGTTAGGTATTTTGTACAAAAATCATACAATTTATGTCAAAAATTCTCAATTATTTAGTGATTTTAATAGCGTAAATTATTTATTTCAACTTAATTATTTTTTATTGCAGCAAATACTTATCTTCAACCTTAAAAATACAATTTATGTCAGAAACATTATCGAAACCATTTCCATCGGATATTGAAATATCTCGCACCACAAAACTGAAACCTATTTCAGAAATTGCTCAAAGGTTAAACATTAATCCTGATGACATTATCCCTTACGGACGCACAAAGGCAAAAATACCATTGTCTTATATTAATGAGGAAAAAATAAAAACAAGCAACCTTATACTTATTACTGCCATTACCCCCAATAAAGCAGGTGTAGGCAAAACAGTAACAAGTGTTGCTCTTTCATTAGGTCTTAACTACATTGGCAAAAAAGCTGCTGTAGCTCTTCGTGAGCCAAGTCTTGGCCCTTGCTTCGGTATGAAAGGCGGTGCAGCCGGTGGTGGTTATTCACAAGTATTGCCAATGGAAGATATTAATCTACATTTTACCGGTGATTTCCATGCTATAACATGTGCTAATAATATGATTGCTGCTTTATTGGATAATTACCAATATCAAAACCGCAATACAGAATTAGCTCTAGAAAAAATAGTTTGGAGACGTGTAGCTGATGTTAACGACCGCTCATTACGTAACATTGTTACCGGCTTAGGTGGTAGTGCCAATGGATTGCCTACGGAAGCAGGTTTTGATATTACTCCTGCATCAGAGATAATGGCTCTATTTTGCCTATCTAAAGATATAGATGATTTGCAAGCAAGAATTGAAAGAATCGTTTTAGGATTTACACGAGATAAAAAGCCGTTTACTGTTAAAGATTTGGGTATAGCCGAATCCATAACTGTATTGTTAAAAGATGCTATATTACCAAACTTAGTACAAACAACAGAACAAACACCTGCATTTGTGCACGGTGGTCCATTTGCAAATATTGCACACGGATGTAATTCTGTTTTAGCTACCAAAATGGCTTTAAGTTGTAATGATTATGTTGTTACAGAATCTGGTTTCGGTAGTGATTTAGGTGCAGAAAAATTTCTTGATATTAAATGCCGCTTAACTGGCTTAGCACCAAAAGCTACTGTAATTGTAGTAACAACAGGTGCATTAAAATTACATGGCGGCGTACCTGCTACCGATATAAACAAACCAAATATGGATGCTTTAGTTACAGGTACTGCAAACTTGGCAAGACATATTGAAAATATGCAAAATTTCGGACAAAGCGTTGTTGTTTCTTTTAATAAATTTAAACACGACACAGAAGATGAAATTGATTTCTTAACAAAATGGTGTGCTGATAAAGGTGTTGTTTTTGCAATAAACAATGGTTTTACTCGTGGTGGCGAAGGTGCTGCAAGCTTAGCACAAAAAGTGGTTGACCTTATTGAAAATAACCCGTCAAAAAGCATCAACTTTACTTATGAGCTTGAAGATAGCATTAAAACTAAAATAGAAAAAATCTGTACAAAAATTTATCGTGCAGGTAATGTAACATTTGCAGGTACCGCTGCAAGTAAATTAAAACAGTTTGAAGCGAATGGATGGGGTAATTTACCTGTTTGTATTGCAAAAACACAATACTCGTTTACCGATGACGAGAAAAAAGCAAATGCACCTTCCGGTTTTACTATTAATATCCGCGATTTGGTTATTAATGCTGGTGCTGGCTTTATTGTAGCGGTTGCAGGTGAAATTATGCGTATGCCTGGTTTACCAAAAGACCCGCAAGCAATGCATATTAAATTAGTAAACGGAGACATTGAAGGTCTTAGCTAATATAAAATAATACAATAAAAATGTCATGGTAATTTATTTTACCATGACATTTTTATAAATACTAATAATAAAATTTTTTCATTTAAATTTTTTATAACTATTAAAATTATCAACATGAAGAGAAAACATTTTTTGATTGGCACTTTCTTTATTTCCATCTTCTTTTTTTGTGCTTGCAATAGCGAATCGCCTAAAGACGTGGCTTTCAATTTTTTAGTTGCAAAAGAAAACAGCGATTATGAAACCGCAAAAAAATATGCGAATGAAGAAACAAAAAAAAGGTGCGACAACATGATAAAAATGATTAGTAGCTTGCCCGACAGTGTACGAAAAACAGTAGATGCAATCAATGTTGCTGCCGGTAAAATTTCCATAACAATAAAAGAGGTTAAAGAAACCGGAGATAAAGCAACTGTAACCTATTTTATTACCGAACATCCCGAAGAAACGAGTATTTTAAAACTAGAAAAAAATAATGGACATTGGCAAGCTAACGAAAATTAATTTTTTATATTCTATGCTTATGTTCACTCTTTTCTGTTTTATATTATGAATATATAATTTAGTAGTAAAAACTAATAGGAAATTTGATTTTCGGTAACTTTTATTCCTTTACTTTTGTAGTCCCAATAATAATAATATGCTATTTCTTGATTTTGAAAAACCACTTGAAGATTTATATACTCAAATAAATAAACTTAAAGAAATGTCTGTTAAAAACAAAATAGATGTTTCTACAAGTATCAGAGAGCTGGAAACAGCAATTGAGAATACTCGCACACAAATATATGCTAATCTAAGCCCTTGGCAACGTGTGCAACTAAGCAGACATCCTGAAAGACCTTATACTTTATATTATATAGAGAGAATATTTACAGACTTTACCGAGCTTTTTGGCGACAGACAAGTAAAAGATGATAAAGCAATGGTAGGTGGTATGGCAATGCTGAATGCCCAACCGGTAATGGTGTTGGGACAGCAAAAAGGTACAAATACCAAAACACGCCAATTACGCAATTTTGGTATGGCAAACCCAGAAGGCTATAGAAAAGCATTACGATTAATGAAAATTGCTGAAAAATTTAATCACCCTATCATCACTTTTATTGATACTCCGGGTGCTTTTCCGGGTCTGGAAGCTGAAGAACGTGGACAGGCGGAAGCAATAGCCAGAAATTTATTTGAAATGGTAAATTTACAAGTACCGGTTATTTGTATAATTATTGGCGAAGGGGCATCGGGCGGTGCATTGGGTATAGGCATTGGCGACAAAGTAGCTATGCTCGCAAATACTTGGTACACTGTAATTTCGCCCGAAAATTGCAGTACCATTTTATGGCGTAGTTGGGATTTTAAAGAAAAAGCTGCCAGTCAGTTAAAGCTGACTTCTCAGGACATGATTAATTTTGCTTTAGTTGACGATGTTATTCCCGAACCGGTTGGTGGTGCACATACAGACCCTGAAAAAATGGCTGAAATTCTTAAAAGCTATCTTGTAAATGCAATTAATGAATTAAAACAAGTAAGCCCGCAAACAAGGATAGATAATAGAATTGAGAAATTCTCTAAAATGGGATTTTATGATGATGTAAGTATAGAAGAAGAAGTACAGAAAGTGTAATTGCATTTTTTTTTGTATCTATTTAGGAATTAGAAAAGCCTGTACGGGCAGGCCTTCGGGATTAAATATTGCATTATTTATTTTATTATATGAATAGTTGAAAATATATTTTTTTACTATTCACAATAAAATATATTAAATAATTTCAACTTATGAAAAAACAATTTAAAGGTACAGGTGTAGCTTTAGTAACACCCTTCAAAAAAGATAGTAGCATTGATTTTATTGCGTTGCAAAAATTAGTAAATCATGTTATTGCAGGTGGTGTAGATTTTATAGTTGCATTAGGTACTACTGCCGAAACTGTAACACTTACCAATGAGGAGAAACACGAAGTTTTAACTGCAATAGTTACCTTCACAAACAATAGAGTGCCAATAGTGTGTGGTATTGGCGGCAACAATACTACAGAGGTAGTACACCAAATAAAAACGAATAACCTTAATGGTGTAAGTGCTATATTATCTGTTGCACCCTATTACAATAAACCCTCTCAGGAAGGTATGTACCAACATTTTAAAGCAATAGCCGCAGCAAGTCATTTACCTATTATTCTCTACAATGTGCCGGGCAGAACAAGTAGTAACCTGTTACCGGCAACAGTACTTAGGCTGGCTTTAGACTTTAAAAATATTATAGGTATTAAAGAGGCTTCGGGTAATATTGTGCAATGCATGGAATTATTGATGCAAAAGCCCGATGATTTTATAGTTTTATCGGGCGATGACAATTTAATAGTACCACAAATGGCTATAGGTATGGATGGCATTATTTCTGTTGCTGCCAATTGCTATACAAAACAAATGACTGAAATAATCAATTTGCTCTCAACAGAAAAATACGAAGAAGCAAAAAAACTGTTTTACAACTTATTACCGGGTATTGACTTATTGTTTGTAGAAGGCAATCCGGCAGGCGTAAAATGTGCCTTATCATATATAAATATTTGCGAAAACATATTCCGTTTGCCAATTGTACCCGTAAGCAAAAATACGGATGAGAAAACAAAATTGTTTATTACTTCTTTAAATCTCTTGGAGAATTAATGAATAGTGTAATTAATGTTCATTAATTATTTATAATCCCGTTCTTCCGGATTTTCCGCAGGGAATCCGGAAGTAAGAATGAAACTCCTATGAAGGTATTCACCTTGACAAAGCCCGTTCTTCCGGATTTTCCGCAGGGAATCCGGAAGTGAGAATGAAACTCCTTCTCTGAAGGCGTTTACCTTGACAAAGCTAAATTAAAGTAATAATATTCTTAGCTATTTTTTAATTTAACTTCAGCTCTTTGAAATCGTTCTCTGAAGGTAATATAAGACTTTTTAATTCATAGGCGTAAACTTTAGTTGAAAAGCTACCTATTAAAGCACAACTTATAAATTTACAAACAATACATTTGTTGGTATTTGCACCTACAAATGTAGTATTTGATAAACTGCCTGCCGGAACTGTTGAATCTTTATTGAAACCTAAAAAAAAGATGACCTTGCAGCTATTTTACAGTATCCTGTTTCTGTAGATGTTTTCAAGGCCGACCAATTACAAGATGGTCAAACAATAGGGCAAGTAAATGGTAGCAATATAAAAATTTCTAAAAAAGATGAAAAAATCCGGGTTAATTGTATTGCTACAGTAATAGCATCAATACTGACATCAAATGGTATCATTTATGTTATTGATGAATTTTTATTGCCTACCAAAAGATAATAATAGAAAGAGGTGTTTTTTAAGCATTGGGCTGTCTCAAAAAGACAGCCCAATGCTTAAAAATGCACTTATACTAATTTCTTGATTGTTCCTTTTAGTTTAGGTTTTATGAATTATTTTTATTTGCATTAATTTTATTGTTGTTCTTCTTTTATTGGCACACTTTCTCGCCCACCTCGCATTTGGTCTAATAAATCTTTTATTTTAGGATATACAATCTGTAGTTTTTGTTCTATACCCTTGGCACTTGCAATATCACCAACCATTTGGGCATAAGAACCTGCATATTGCATAAGCTGGAATTGTTGCATAGCATAAGATGCATAAGCTCTGTGTTCATCGCTTTGTAGAGAACCAATCCAGTTACATTCATTAAATGCATAGTTTACAAATATATCCATTTTAGGTATTAACTGCTTAGCCATGGCACTATCCCCTTCTCTTGCCGCAGTCATACCCAATGATTGTATTATTTGGAATTGCCTTCTTATATCATCTGCCAATGCAATTTTGCCATCATGCCTTAATGTAGATACCCAATTAATATTATCTACAGAGTTTCTTACAATTTTATTTGTAAGCGCATCAGCCTTTTGCTGTGCACCGGCAATATAATAGGCTGCAGCAATATAATAAGCTGTCATATCATACGTATAAGAATGTTCTGTTATTCCTGCCATAGTTTTATCTAATACTTGTACGGCTTTGTCTTTTTTACCTTCGGTTGTTAAGGCATTTGCTATTAAAGCAGCATCCATACGGTAAGTAACAAATTCATGCCTGTTAGGTTCATCAAAATAAACATCATTACGCTCTGCACCACCCCAAACGAAGGTATGCATAAATAAATCATAGCTCTTTTCTGTATTAATCGTTCCCATATCTTGCGGATTCAATTTTGCAATAGAATCATTAAATTTATATGGCATTAAACGATAAACAACTCCTTCTCTGTGCATATAATCACCGGTTCCGCCATACTCACCTTGGCGTAAACCTGCATCAAAATAAAGCGGGCGTTTCCAACCATCTTTTGCTACAGCAGCAATTATATTTAAAATTGCTAAATCGCTCTTGTATGCTACTTCTTTAGGGTAGTTAATTTTAAAATCAGTAAT
>CAIWXG010000194.1 GCA_903916555.1 uncultured Bacteroidota bacterium | reverse complement strand
ATTTTTCTCTTTAAGGAAGACTCGTATTTATACGGTGAACCTCTTTTAGCTATTTTGATATTTTTTTCCATAAACACGCTTTTGCGTGTCAACCTATTTCAGGACAAGACAATTTAAATTACTTTTTTTGATGAAAAAATCCTAAAAAAAACTATTTTTTCAACTTCATAATAAATTCAGTATTGGGGATAATTATTTACATATTTTTGCACTAATATTATTCTTAAATCTGAATTTTATTTTTCGTGTTTACTATTAAATAATTTACTTAAATATATAATAATGAGCTTTTTAGGCTTTTTTAAATTTCTAACACAAGAAATAGCGATAGATCTTGGCACTGCCAATACGCTAATTATACATAATGACCATGTGGTTGTAGATGAACCATCGATTGTAGCAATAGACCGTACAACAAACAAAATTGTTGCTGTTGGTAAAAAAGCAATGATGATGCATGAAAAAACCCACGAAAATCTGAAGACAATAAGACCTTTAAAAGATGGGGTAATTGCAGACTTTAATGCAGCAGAGGGCATGCTTAGAGAAATGATTAAACTTGTGTATCCTAAAAAACCAATGTTTCCACCAAGTTGGAGGATGGTTATTTGCATACCTTCAAGTATTACGGAGGTAGAAAAGCGTGCAGTAAGAGATTCGGCAGAGCAGGCAGGGGCAAAGGAAGTATATATGATACACGAACCGATGGCAGCAGCATTAGGTATTGGTATTGATGTGGAAGAACCTACAGGAAACATGATTATTGATATTGGTGGGGGTACAACAGGTATCTCGGTAATCGCGTTGGCAGGTATAGTGTGCGACCAGTCTATAAGAATAGCCGGTGATGAATTTACTGCCGATATTATGGAAGCAATGCGTAGATACCATAGTTTAATGATTGGTGAGCGTACTGCCGAACAAATAAAAATTCATGTGGGTTCTGCTCTAAAAGAATTGGATAATCCGCCTGATGATATTGCTGTAAACGGACGAGATTTAGTTACTGGTATTCCTAAACAAATTATGGTATCTTATCAAGAAGTAGCTGAGGCATTAGATAAGTCTATATTTAAGATAGAAGAGGCTATTCTTAAGGCACTTGAAAGTACACCACCCGAACTTGCATCTGATATTTATCGCAGGGGCTTATATTTAACAGGTGGAGGTGCTTTGCTTCGTGGTCTTGATAAACGTATTTCTCATAAAATAAAATTACCTGTACACGTAGCAGACGACCCATTGCGTGCAGTGGTAAGAGGTACAGGTATGGCATTGAAAAATATAGCAAGAATGCCTTTTTTAATGAAATAACAAATACTGATTATATTTTCATTGTATAATAATTTGATGAAAATATAATCAGTAAATATATAAATAAGTACTGAGCGTTTTTAGCAGAAAATATATTAATAAAATACATACAATTGCGTAATTTAATTTTATTTATACGCCGTTTTTTTAATCTGATATTATTCCTATTATTAGAGATATTGTGTATTATTCTTATTGGCAATACAAATACAGTACAGGGTAATGATATTGTAAGCTCTGCTAATACAATAGCCGGAATAGTATATAAAAAACATAGCGATGTGTTGTATTATTTTGGGTTGCGGAACATGAACGACAGTTTACTTTACGAAAATGCCAGACTTAGAAACCAGTTAGAAAAGTATAAATATACAGATTTGTTGAAAGACAGTATTGTGCATTTGCAAATTGGGAATAATGATACTTCTAAAATACATACGACAAAGTATTACGATTTTATTTATAGAACCGCTAGAGTAATCAATAATTCTACTAATGCTACTGATAATTACATTACTATAAACAGAGGTTCTAAAGATGGAATAAGTAAAAATATGGCAGTAATATCCAGCACAGGTATTGTGGGCAGGGTAGAACATGTTTCGGCTCATTATGCAAGTATTTTTTCTGTTTTAAGCTCAAAACATAAAGTTAGTGCTAAGTTAAAAAACGGTACTAACGGATTTGTAATATGGGACGAGAAAGACCCTGATATTTTAACAATGATAGATGTACCCCAACAAATAAATGTAAAACAAGGTGATTCAATATATACAAATTTTTCGCAGTACTATCCGCCTGATATCTTAATAGGTGTAGTACAAAAAGTAGAAATGATAAAAAAGAATGCACTACAACAAATATACCTGAAATCGTCAACAGATTTTCATAATCTTCAATATGTATATGTAATTGAAAACACAATGGCATCTGAAAAAAAACAATTGGAAGAATTAAACAATAAAAAATAAAACATGAATATTTATTTAAAAAATTTTCTAAGATTTTGTATTATTGTTTTATTACAGGTATTAATTCTTAAAAGAATAACACTAATATGGTGGACAAACCCACATACTTTCCCTGCTTTTATTCCAGATGTTTATCCGCTTTTTATTTTACTACTTCCGTTCGAAATCTCAGTGTGGGCATTATTATTACTTGGCTTTACTTTAGGCATTACAATTGATACTTTTATGAACACAGGTGGCATACACGCCTTTGCAATGGTTTTGGTAGCTTATTTGCGTACAAATGTATTAAATGCACTTATGCCTAGAAATTTAAATGAATACGTAAACCAGCAACCCACCATAAAAACGATGGGTTGGATGCCTTTTTTAGTTTACAGTGCCTTTTTAATATTTATTCACCACAGTGTTTTTTATATATTAGAAATGTGGAATGTAGGCAACTTAAATATTTTATTAATTAAAATAGCCGTTTCTACAATAACAACCATGTTATTTATTTTAATCTATATTTTATTATTTACAAGACAGAACGCTGCTAAACTTTAGAAATTTGCTAAAAAGTATTCTCCAGACTAAAAAAACATCCGCAAACCAATGAATACTATAATGGGTGCTATGCCTCTTAAACTTTAATAAAGCAGGTAGCACCAATTACAAAAATGTTTAGACAGATTAGATTGAAAATAGCAACAAATTAAATATTAATCAAACCCATATTAGCGCAAAAATATAATTAATTATTATATAATAAAATATTTGGGTAATAAACCGTTTCTTTTTGTCTGGAATAAACCTAATAATAAATTGATTAATCAAAATAGAAGGTACCCCAAAAACAAAAAACAACATAAAACTTGCTATATATCCCCATCCTTCGTAGCCTGGAAATACAAACAACCAAATAGAATAAGAAATGAATACCAAAGCCGTTGCAGTGAGCGGATTAAGATGTTTTTTTATAAGTATGCCAACTGTCATTTTATAACAACTATTGCATAAGAATTATTTTAATAGAAATAAATAAAAGCTACATCCCAAAATAACGCCTAAAAGTTACGTTTTTCTTAATTGAGTAATTCTTAAGAAAACTTATAGAATCTCCCAAGACTTTTAAATTACCAAATTAATTCAGGGTTGTCTTTAATTAAAATAGGTTAGTAGCTGCTCTAAAATTACGAAACCCAAATATAAATAAAAATTAAAATAAATAATAAAGCAAAAACTAACTGAGTAATAAACCGTTTCTTTTTGTGAGTAATAAATATAATGATAAATTGATTAATTATAATTGAAGGTAACCCAAAAATAAAAAACCAGAAAACACTTGTTATATACCCCCATCCTTCGTAGCCGGGAAAAATAAATAACCAAATAGAAAAAATAATGAATACCAAAGCCACTGCTGAAAGCGGATTAAGATGCTTTTTTATCAATAAAACAAACGCCATAATATTTCATACTTTGCTATAAGCAAATCTCATAGCTAGATTCAAAAACTACATCCGGAGATAATACCCTATCGTTTTATTTTTCTTAATTGAGAAATTTTTAAGAAAAACATATAGAATTTTTAAAGCCTTTATATCACCAATTTAATTCCGGGTCGTCATTAAATTGGGTACGTTCAGTTTTATGCTCTCTCCTACTTTTTATTTTTTCTAATTGACGGTCGTAAATAAGTTTTGCAATTTTAGTAGCAACATCCTTATCTCCTATTACAAAATTTAGTTTTTTCTCAGAAATATCTAAACGATACATCAACTGATAAAAGCTTTCGGGACCTTGATCTGTTAATTTTGCAATTCTGTCTGCAAGCATTTGTAATATTGTTTCTTCACTTACAAGATTATTAATATCTAATCCCCATTCTGCTTTTAATGCGAGAGCGGTGTCATGCAAAATTGTATTTTCCATAATTTAAACAAAAGTCTATTTACATAGTAAGATTCAAACCCACCCTTACCTCCGGATGAAATAGTATGGTAGATTTTACTGAATTAGCAATAAGGCAGTTTTGTTCTGATTTATGTAATACCTTTTCTGCCAGTTCTCTGTGTGTTTCATCTTCTATTGTTACAATTGGGTGCAGTGTTACCTCACTCATCATATATTTACCATCTACAATTTCTAACTTACCGGTTGCTTTTGAGCTAAAATGAACAAAAGCTAATTTAGATTTTTCTGCTATTGCCAAAAAAGTAGTCATCAGGCAACTGTTAATTGCTGCTGTAAATAGGTGCTCAGGCGACCAAATTCCATCAATACCTTTTGGAAATTGCGGTGGTGTAGCTACTTCAATTTCTGTATTTAATTCTGTTGCAGTCAATTTACCATGTCTGTCTTTGTCCCAGTGTACGTTTACCGTATAATAATGTTCTACACTCATTTTAATGTTTTTTATATCTTAACACCTATAAAACGAATTATATCTGCCTTACCAACATGATATTTACCTTCTTGCAGTTCTGTTTGTTCAGTTTGCAAGAGTTCAATTTTCAGACTTTTAAAGTCATCCAAAAGTAACTTTTCAGTATAAAGTTGCGAAATATTTTTTGGTCCGCCCGAATTATTTTGTAATTGCAACACATTAAAAGCTTCAAGAATTATTCTACCTCCTTTCTTTAACCACCCTATGGCTTTACGATGTATATCGATACGGCTTTCGGGTGCAAAGTGTGCATAAATAAAAGCAACTACATCAACACTATTTTCGGGGTATGAAACCGAATTAATATCAGCAATTATATAATCTATATTTACATTGTTTTTTTTAGCTAATGCCATTGCTTTTATTTTGCCTACTTCACTTGTATCAAGTGCATTCGCTCGCCAACCTAAAGAAGCGGCATAAACAGCATTTCTTCCTTCACCCTCGCAAGGCAGAATGATACTACCTTTTTGAAGTTTATTAATTTGTTGAGCAAAAAAAACATTCGGTTGTTCGCCATAAGCAAAGCCATCCTCACTATATCTTAAATTCCAGAATTGCTCCATATTGCTTTATTATATTCACTACTACAATTTTGTTTCTTTCAGTAATTCAACTTCTTCAATTATTCCTTCATGCTTCCATACTAATTTGCCATTTTCATAAAGTTCTAAAAACGGTATGCCGGCAATACCTTTGTTATTTAGTAAGTCTTTGTTTTCATCGGCATCTATTTTTAAAAGAGTAAGTTTATCTTTCTTTTTCTCTGCTAAGGACTCTAAAACCGGCATCATCTTTTTGCAAGGTACGCACCAAGTTGCATTATAATCAACCAAAACATATTTGTTTTGAGAAACCATTTTATTAAATGCTTCATTGCTTAAACCTGCTTTTTGTACAGTCGCTGCACCTTGCACCAATGGTTTTCCAGCATTTCTCCATTTCATTATGCCACCGTCCATATTATAAATTTCAACAAAGCCCATTTCCTGCATTTGTTTTGCGGCTGCTGCACTGCGTCCTCCCGATAAACAATATACCAAAACCGGTTTTGTTTTGTCTAATTTGTTTATTTGTTCCGTAAAATTATCTCCATTAAAGTTTATGTTTTTAGCATTATATAAATGCCCACCTTCATATTCACCGGGTGTTCGTACATCAACCAATTGTATATTTAAAACACCCAATTTTTTCTCGAAATCATCTACTGTAATTGTTTCTTTAACCGTCTTTGAGTTGTTTGTCGTCTGCTCTTGCTTTGTAGCACTGTTTTGACATGCTGCGATATTACCTAGCGAAAACAATAATAGGAAACCTAAAAGTTTTTTCATATTAAATTATTTTAATTTTAGTTTATTAATTCATTAATACAGTTTTTCCATAATCTATATCCTCCCGATAAGTTTAAAACATTCATATAACCATTTTGTTTTAATATTCTTTGTGCTAAATAGCCCCTAAGGCCGGCTTCACAATAAATAAAAATATTTTTATCTTTTGGTATTTCAGAAAGCCTGTTTCTTATTTCATCGATAGGAATATTCATTGAATTTTCTATTTTACCATTTTCATATTCTTCTTTTGTTCTTACATCAAGCAATAGGTCGTTTTCTTTAATTTTGTCCATTTCGTTCCAGTAAAAAATGCTTAATCTCTTTT
>CAIWXG010000193.1 GCA_903916555.1 uncultured Bacteroidota bacterium | reverse complement strand
TATTTAAAACAATATCTGCATCTCTTACCCTGACATATAAAGAATTATCAACCCCAGAAAGCGTTAACTTATTGACCAAATCATCAAATACACCGCCCTTTACATAAGTGGCCACATCTATATTTGCATTGGCACCCTGAGCTTTTATGGTTCCATCTAATTGAATTGATTGCAGAGGCGTTTTAAATGTCAAACTACCACCAACAGCTCCAGCACCACCGCCATCTACATTAATACAACTATCAGCCGCTAATAATATTTTGCCGTTTAACGATTCAGATTTAAATGTACCGCCCGGCGTATATTTTAAAACATCGGCATAATTAACTACTAGGCCAGATAAATTAATAGTAGACTTGCCAGTAATTGAAATATCACCTGTTTGGGCAGTTAATGATAATGAACCTGAAGGCAAGAGTATATTTGTATCTTGAATAGTGATTGAATTTGCATTAACAAGAAAACTACCGCCTAATTCAGTTGAAGTAATATGACTTGATTTTGCTACACCGTTAATATTGACGTCGTAACCCTTAAGAACGGAAGCATTTAAATTAAATGAATGACCACCGATGTTGTCAATGGTGCCCGCAAAAAGGCGCACATTTCCTGCAACAGTTAACCCGCCATCACCCGTTACTGAAACTTGTTGATCAATTGTTAAATTTGTTTTGTCATTACCGATATTTATATTTTCAAAGCCATTTATGCCTAAAACTCCCGCACCGAAATTTAATTGATTAGCAATTAAATTCAAACTGCCGCCACCAGAGAATGTAGAGTTATTATTTTGAGTTTGAGTATTTTGCAAATTAATTGTATTAGCGATGATATTGACAGATTTATTACTGTTGTTATAACCCGCAATATCCGAGGTATCTAAAACCAAATTTTTAAATTTATAAGGATTAACTTGATTACCAACTACTTCACCCGTATTTCCATAAAAATTGATTGAAGTATGGCCATTCAAAATCAAATCATCAACATTTAAACTTGATAGCTTTTGATTACTGATATTTAAAACACTACCCGTTAAATTACTTACTTCGCCTATATTAATGACATTTGCAGAAAGACTTAATGCTCCCCCCTGCATTTTTATATCACCATTAAATAAGGTTGATTTACTTCCGTCTAACAACATTGATTGACTAGCGTTTAAAACAGAACCCTCATCTATCAGTAAATCCCCTGACTGACCAGTTGATTGCGATCTATTGACGGTTATCTGTTTATCAGCAGATAACCTTACAAAAGCACTATCCCCTTTTATGTTAATACTAGTATCACCCGTATTAACAACACCTTGAGCTATTACACTTGCACCGTTTTTAAGCTCCACAATATTCTTAGCTGCTAATTCAATATCTTTAGCTACTAAATTCGCTTTTTCATCAATAATCACATTATCAGCTGTTACCAATAAATCGGTTACGCCCGACACATTATTAAAACTACGCACACCACCTAACAATAAACTATCTACATTTAATTTAGTTAGGTCATCTGCCAATATTTGCAATGAGCCGTTTGCTGCTTTATAAGCATTTACAACATCAATACTTTTAGCTGAAATATCCATTTTCGCACCTTTTCCATTCAGTGCTTTAAGTAAAAAACTCCCATCTAACACTAAATTTGTACTAGCATTAATTGATATTTGACCACTATCTTCTGGCAATAATGGGACAATTACATGATTATTAGTGGCTTGCTGAGTAAAATATTGATTTGCGGTTTGAATATCATATTGAGAATGTTTTAAGACATCTGCATAGGATTCTATTAAATAGCCACTCGTTCTAGGGTTGTTATGTTGGCTCCCCATATCCGTAATATAACCAGAAACGATCGGCAAACCGACATTATTAGTTGTTGATATTTGTTGATCTTGAGTATTAGCTTGCGGGGTCACTAAATACGCACCCGCTAACAATGCATACTTAGCGGGTAATATAGTATAAAATCCAGCGGGTAAAGCACTCGTGCCACTTAAATAAATACTCGTATGCGCATTATAATTAGAATTTGCGGATAAATTTGGATCATAAGGCGCTATAGATGAGGCCATAGAAGGTAATATAGCGAAACTTTGTAAATTCGCTGATAATCCATTCACAGGCAACAAATAATCGATAGAACCACCGAGACCAGGAACAAATGTTGCCGTCATCAAGTCACCGTTTCCTGAAACGTCTAGCACACTGCCCTTATTAAAGTTTATATCCGGTGAATTTAATTGAATATGTTTCTCACCCAATGTTTGATTCTGAGGTGCTTCATTGAAGACTAAATTACTATTTCCAATTAATGGAAATTGCCAAACATTATTGACGATGGTTCCAAAGGGTATGGTTTGACCATTTGCAGAAACAGACGTATAACTATTTTTACCAAAACTTAACGATGTACTGGCATTAAATTGCAAACTACCTAAAGGAGTTTTTATCACGCCATTCTGATTGATAATTGGAGCGCTTAATACTAGGCTTCCATCTGCTGATAAAGGAGTAATGTCCGTATTAACACCATTAAACGTTAATGAACTCGTTGGTTCAGCGACAGTTATCGTATAATTTGTTAAGGTCGTTGGGTATACCTGGCTTGAATTAATTGTCAGATTAGCTGATGTTAGTAAATTACCATTAAAAGATCGATCAATTTGTGACGCGGGGTGGCCATTCTTGTCAGTTCCTAAAGATTTACTTAGACCTACCAATCGAGTATCGTGCAAACTATTCAGTGTTACGTTTTTAAAATTAGTTAATAATAAAGCACCTTCTAGTTGCGTCCATTTTGCATGAGTAGTTAATTCAGCAGTACCCAATACTGAACTGCCTATTACATTACTTATTGAGGTGGACCCTAATTGCAAATATCCAGTATTTAAATTTATAGTTGCATTATTTTCTGCAGTGATTGTTTGAGCATCAATTATGATACTTGATGGTAAATTTAAAGTCACATCACCCTTAAAGTTGACCTGCCCAGGCAATGGCGCAAATGGAGTGCCAGTTATGTTAACGGGATCTTGAAAAGGGATAGTTAAATTTAGATTATCAAATCCACCTGCGCTGCCTGTTCTGTGAGGGGAAGGAGAGAGGAAGAAGAGAGACGTTGATATAGACTCGC
>CAIWXG010000192.1 GCA_903916555.1 uncultured Bacteroidota bacterium | reverse complement strand
GATTGTATGCCTAACAGTTTACAATGGCTTAATAGTATGATTTTGCCATTGTTACAAGGTAAAGAGCTTGTAGCTGGCTATTCAGGCTATTACAAACACAAAGGTTGGCTTAATGCATTTATTAGGTGGGAAACAGTACATACTTTACTTCAATACAGTACTTATTTACTTGCAGGGAAGCCTTATATGGCTGTAGGCAGGAATCTTGCTTGCACAAAAAGTGCCTTCTTAAAAGCACAAAGTTCAAAAATTTGGAATGAATTACCTTCTGGCGATGATGATTTATTAGTAAATATTATTGCAAATAAACACAATACGGCTTTGGTATTAAGTAATGAAGCCTTTACTTACACTGAAGCCAAAGCTGATTTTAATGCATGGGTACATCAAAAACAAAGGCATTTATCTACAGGCAAATATTATAATTTAGATACAAAATTACTATTAGGTATGTATGCATTATCGCATGCCATAATGTGGATTAGTTTTTTTCTAATGCTATTTTGTAGTAATTATCAAATTGCATTAGCTGTTTTTTCTATTCGTATAGTCTTTTTATTGATTGTTTTTTCTGCTACAACAAAAAAGATAAATGAAACTAGACTCATTTATTTTTTGCCGATTTTTGATTTGGTATGGATGGTTTATAACTTTGTATTTTCACCTTTTATTTTTTTGAAAAACAAACAAAATTGGAAATAATAACCAAATACTTTTCTGACTTTACTGATATACAAATAAATCAGTTTGCACAATTGGAGACATTATACAAAGAATGGAATGAAAAAATCAATGTCATTTCCAGAAAAGACATTGATTCGCTCTATGAGAAACATGTACTCCACTCCTTATCAATTGCAGTAATTTGCCCATTCGACAAAGGTGCTGAAATTCTTGATATAGGTACCGGAGGTGGGTTTCCAGGTATCCCACTTGCAATATTTTTTCCGGAAGTACAATTTTTACTTGTTGACAGTATTGGTAAGAAAATTAAAATTGTGCAAGAGGTTGCCAATACCATTGGTTTAAAAAATGTAACAGCAATCCATTCTAGAGCTGAGGATATTAAAGGAAGAACTTTTGATTTTGCTGTATCAAGGGCTGTTGCTCCCTTGGCAGATTTATGGCGGTGGGGAAATCCGCTAATAAAACGTGGACAAAAAAGTGCAGAGTTGCCTAATGGTTTAATTTGCCTAAAAGGTGGCGACTTAAATAAAGAAATAATGGAATCCGGTCTAAAAAAAATAGTGCAAGCATGGGAAGTGAATAGCATTTTCCCCGAACAGGCTTTTGCAGAAAAGTATTTAATATACGTACCTAAACTTTAACTTCCTCAGAGCCATACATTCATTTCATTTAGTATTATATCTATGTTCCTTTTTTATTACACTATATACAATACCTTTAGTGTTTAACTTATAAAATGGAAGCTAAATTTGAGGAATTAATTGAAGGTTACATAACAGGAAACATTGGCATATCTGAAGAATTTATTAGCACAGCTCTAGCTACTGCATTGCAACTAAATTTGCAATTATTAGATAGTAATAACCTTATGATAAAAGCAGGTATCGGCAATAATGCAAAAAAGGATTCGCAACAGAATAAACGTAGTGATAGCACATGCTGGATGGATGATAATGGCAGTAACAGTGCGGAGATGGAATTTATGGAGATAGTACACGAATTTATGCGTCATTTAAACCGAACCTGTTATACAGGGCTTCATTCATGCGAATTCCATTATGCTTTATATGAAGAAGGTTCATTTTATACAAGACATAAAGACCAATTTAAAAACGATAATAATAGAAAGTTTACATTTATAAATTACCTAAATACTAACTGGATACCCAAGGATGGTGGGCAGCTAATCGTATATCAAGATAATAGTAACCTTACTATTTACCCTGAGAACAGAAAAGCTGTGTTTTTTAAAAGTGAGAATATAGAACATGAAGTTGCAATAACAAAGCGGATTAGAATGAGTATTACAGGCTGGTTAAAGACATAAATTTAATATATTTAAAATAAAATTGTTATTTAATAGAACACCGCTTTTAAAAATCAGTTTTTTTTACGTTATTCGCACATAATTAATAAAAAGATTATTGAATAATAAAATTATTGCAATTACAGCACCATCCGGTTCAGGTAAAACTACATTGGTGAAAAGGCTATTGGCTGCTTGCCCACATCTTAGCTTTTCTGTTTCAGCATGTACACGAATTCCTCGCATAGGTGAAATAAATGGTAAAGATTATTATTTCTATTCACCCGAAACATTTCAAGAATTAATAAAACAAGATGCCTTTATTGAGTGGGAAATGGTTTATACCGGTAAATATTATGGCTCATTAAAATCAGAATTACAACGTATCTGGAATGAAAATAAAACACCTTTAGTAGATATTGATGTGAAGGGAGCATTAGCCATTCATGAACAATATCCTAATAATTGTATTTCAATATTTATAGAAGCACCTTCTATCGATGAATTAAGAAAAAGACTTGCAGCCAGAGGTACAGAAACACCTAATAGCATTGAAGAACGAGTTGCTAAAGCAAACGAAGAACTTACTTATGCTTCTCATTTCGACCACATCGTAATTAATGAAAATATAGAAACAGCCACAATCGAATTGATAAATATAGTAATGGGGTATATTGGGTAATTGAAATATTAAAAAAAATCGTTCCTTGCCTAAATTATATGTTCAATAAAATTATAACGACATTGCTTTTTTGAGATTTTTACAAAAAGTTTAGAGTAACATTATCAGTTATTCAATATTCATATTGATATAATCTTAGTGGCATTTTTGTAATATTAATATTTTACGTGTATTTTTACAAGATGATAGCAAAATATAAAAATGCTCATAATTTTGTTTTTGCTTTACATAAATTAGGCAAATCATCGTTGATGTTATTATTTATCTTTGTAATAATTCCTGCTTTTGGGCAACATAAAGATATTACTAAACTAAAAGCACTACTTATTGAGCAAATAAATGATAGTGTAAAAATTAATTTATATGTAAATATTTTTAATTATTATAATGAATTAAATAGCGATTCTGCATATATGTATGCCAACGAAGGTTTAAGATACTTTAAGGAGAAGCAGAATGTAAAAGGACAAGGTGCCATGTATTTAAGCAAAGGTGACTATGAAGATGCACATGGAAACAGCAAACTTGCAGAAGACCATTATCTACAAGCATTGAAATTATTTAGTTCTATTAATTATAAGAAAGGGATTGCCGGGGCAGATAACAATTTAGCTGCATTTGAGGGTAAAAAAGGTAATTATAAAAAAGCAATAACCTATATTTTAGTAGCAAAAAAAATATATGAAGAAGCTGATAACATTAAAGATTTGTTGTCTTGTTTAATAAATTTGGGTGCCATATATGATGAATTGAAAGATAGTTCCCAAACAATAAACTATTACTACAAAGCCGACAGTATAGTAAAGCTTATGCCACCGAGCGAGAATACGGCTATTCTTTATATAAACATTGGTGAATTTTACAATAAGTACAAAGACACAGCTAAAGCTTTTTATTATTATAATAAATCGATGGCATTAAGTGATGCCAATGACTACCCAATGGAGCACCTTATTGCATCTATGGATAAAAGTGTTCTTGAATATGAAATTGGAAATGAAAAACAAGGGAAAGCTTTTTTAGTCTATGCTCTTAATTATGCTCGCCAACATAATTTACCACAACAAGAAGCAGATATTTTAATTAATTTCGTAAGCCTTGACAAAAATTTAAATAAAGATACAGGACTGATTTATTTAAATAATGCATTAAATATAGCAAAATATACAGAGAATAAACCTATGGAATTAAATGTATATAGAGCGTTTAGTTCGATTTACGAGAAGTATAAAAATTTTGAAGAGTCTAATAAATATTTAAAACTTCAACATGCACTTTCTGATAGTTTATTAAATATAAATAAAGCCAAAGAAATAGCTAATTTAAGTTCTGTATATGAGTTGGAAAAATCTAATGCTAAAGTTCAGGTATTGGAAATTATGGTTGCGAAAAATAATTTTCAAAAAATAATTATTATTTGTATATGCTTGTCAATAATAATTTTATTCGCTATAGTGCTTTATTATTATCGTATAACAATTTCTTTAAATAAAACTCTTAAGAAGAATAAGTCTGATTTAGCTGAACTTAATAATATGAAAGATAAATTACTTGCTATTATCGGGCATGATTTAAGAGGGCCGGTGGGCAATATTCCTCCTATTTTAAGTCTTATAGAAGAAGAGATACTGCTACCTGAAGAATACGTTGAGGTATTTTCAACCTTAAAAGAACATTCTATAATAATTTTGGAAACTTTAGACAAACTAATGCTTTTAGGTAAGTCTTTATTAAAACAAAATAATTACGAACCACAGAATTTCAATCCATCTTCTTATATTGCTAAAAATATAGAATTGATGAGTATAACTGCAAAAAAGAAAAACATTACAATTAAAAACTATATTAATGAAAATATTTATGTGTTTGCAGATGCCATGCATTTTGATTTTATTTTACGTAATTTATTAACTAATGCATTGAAATTTAGTTTTTTAGATGGTATAATTGAGTTAGCCGCTAATGAAAATTTTAAAAATGGATATGTTGTTTTCTCTGTTAAAGATTATGGAATAGGTATTACCAAGGATAGATTGAACCAAATGTTTAAATCTACTATAAGAACAACTTATGGTACAGAGAATGAAAAGGGAAATGGAATAGGTTTATTATTGGTAAATGAATTTGTTATTCAAAATGGTGGTGAAATATGGGTAGATAGCAAAGAAGGGGAGGGTAGTACGTTTTATTTTTCTTTAAAAAATGGAAAAATGGAGTAAATTACAATCTTTATAAATCCGCTATTTATTTTTACGCACTAAAAGAAATAAACAGAATTTAATGAGTTGGATTATGCACCCTGTTGAATTAACAGGCACGAAAGTAAAATTAATACCATTAGAGCAGTCTCACTTTGCTGCGTTAGTTCATATTGCTGCTCATAATAGTATTTGGGAATATATGGGCTTTGATGGCACAGACAAAGACAGGGTATTATTGCATTTATATAGTTCAATAATAGCACGAAAAACAAATTTACAATATCCGTTTACAATTATAGATATAAATACTAACGATGTTATCGGCAGTACTATGTTTCATAATATAAGCATTGAAAATAGAAAATTAGAAATAGGGTGGACATGGCTGAACCCACACTTTTGGCGTACAGGACTTAATAGAGAATGTAAATTGTTACTGCTTAGCTATTGTTTTGAAACCCTAAAGACATTACGAGTACAGTTTCAGGCAAATGAACAAAACAAAAGAAGTTGCAAAGCAATATTAGGAATAGGTGCTCAATTTGAAGGTATTATTCGTAATGACCGGATACGAGAAAATGGACAATTTCGAAACACTGCCATGTTTAGTATCATTGATTCGGAATGGAGTGATGTAAAGAAAAAACTAATTGAATCTATACATTAATTATTAATTTTCCGTATCCGGTTATTGCCTATTTGTTTTTATCTATACAGCATCTTTGCCTATCACAGTCCAGTCATCATGCCCATGCCCTTTGGCAATCCATTTGTCCATTTCATTGGCAATAGACGGTATTACTGTAAGTTCTTTGCCTGCAATTGCTGCTTCTTCCATCATTAATCTTGTATCTTTTCTTGCCATTTCAAGTTCCCAAGACGGTTCGTTGAATGTGCCCGATGTAATCTTTTTTAATCTAGCCGGTAACATACCCGCCGGATTCCATGTATCAAATAGTTTGCTTACATCGATTGTATTTATTCCCAAAGCTTTGGCTAATGTTAATGTATCTACCACACCGGCAGTCATGGAAATAAGAAACAGATTTCCTATTAATTTCATTCCTGCGGCCTTATTACTATCGCTGCCAAAATGGAGCAGCTTACCGGTCATTTTCGCTAATTCCGTCTCTACGCTGGCTATTACTTCTTCATTACCAGATACAAGCATCGTACCCGTACTTTCAAGTGCATTCTGCGGACCCATAAATACAGGCGCATGTAAATAAATAAATCCCCTGCTTTTCCATAAAGCGGTACGTTCTGCTGCACCGTGTGCAGTAGTAGTAGTATGGTCTATAATTATTGCACCACTTGCAAAGCCACTGCACGCAATTTCTAAAACTTCATTTACTGCCGCGTCATCTTTCAATGTTACATGTATTCTTTTTGCATCCTTTACGGCTGTTGCAACATCATCAAAAGCTATAGCACCATAATTTTCCATAGCCTTCGCTCTGGCAGTTGTTCTATTCCATACATGCACAACTTCACCTCTTTTTAGTAATGCTTTAGTAAAATTAGAGCCTAAAAGCCCCATACCAAGAAATGCTATCATAATTGATTGTTTTTTTGATAAAATTAAGCCCGAAAAACTATTTGTAATTATAAAATTTGAAAGACGTTATTCTATACCACAAAAGTGTGGTACAGCTTCTTTAATCCTTGCCCGAACAGCATTTATTCGGGCGAAAAGTAAATCATGGTTCAGACAAAAAATCCCCCCTTCCCCCAAACACACATAAAGTCTTCCGTATTTCTACGAAAGACTTTATTATATGTAAATAGGTATTGTTTAGTTACTTGTTTTTACTAATTTCTCTATT
>CAIWXG010000191.1 GCA_903916555.1 uncultured Bacteroidota bacterium | reverse complement strand
TCTTTTATTTGCATCTGTAGTACAAATTGGTGCCGGGAGAGTTGGTATAAAAGTATAATACGGACAGGTACAACCGGATATACTTACAAGTGGTCTGCACCTTATAAATCCGTTGCTTGATGTTACTGAAGTAGATACCCGTACTCAAAACTATACTATGAGTGGTGTACATAACGAAGGCGATGTAAAAGGAGATGATGCTATTAGGGTACTTAGTGCCGATGGGCTTGAAGTAACAATAGACCTTACGGTACTATACAGATTAATACCTAATGATGCACCTAACTTATATAAAGAAACAGGATTAGATTATAAAGATAAAATTGTAAGACCAATAGCCCGTACTAAGATAAGAGATAATGCTGTATATTATGATGCGGTGTCTTTATTCTCATCCAGACGCGACGAATTTCAAGCAAGAATTTACAAATCTATTGAAGAAGAGTTTAAAAAACGTGGCTTATTATTAGAAAACCTATTGGTTAGAAATATTACCTTACCTACCTCTGTAAAAAATGCAATAGAAACAAAAATTAATGCAGAACAAGAAGCACAAAAAATGCAATTCGTATTACAAAAAGAAAGACAAGAAGCAGACAGGAAAAGAGTTGAAGCACAAGGTATTGCAGATTATCAAAGAATTATTAGTGAAAGTCTTACCGATAAACAGTTACAATACGAACAAATTAAGACTATGAAAGAACTTGCGGCTTCTCAAAATGCAAAAATTATTATTATGGGTAAAGGCAGTACACCTATGATTTTGGATGCCAAATAATTAAAAATAAACGACATACACCTATAATATTTTTTATGTGAAATTATTTTTACAAATTTTAGTTGCTACCCTATTTTTTAATTCAGTAACATTTGCACAGAGTAAATTAGACAGCATTTTTATACTCCCATTGAAAATGCAATTACCCGGAAATGTAAAAAAAATAGGTACAATAAAAGCAGGAAATAATTCTACCGTAGCACATTGCGATTATGAAGCATTAATACAAAATGTAAAAATAAAAGCGCTAGCGTTGGGTGGCAATTTGGTTAAAATAACACACTTAGTACCTCCGGTTTTTATTAGTAAATGTTATAAATTAGAAGCTGATGTTTATTATGCCGAAAATTTAGATTCCTATTATGCAAAGAAGGAATTAATAAAAATCGATAAAATAGTGCATCCTAATTCAGCTACATCAGTACTTTATCTTTATAGATTAAAGGATACTATTGCATTTGGTACCGGTTATTCCATTCATTTAAATAATGATTCGGTAATAGCACAAGTAAGAAGTAAATCTTATGATTCTGTGCTATTACACACACCCGGATTAAACAAAATTTGGGCTAAAACAGAAAACAAAGTTAGTCTGAATGTAAACATAAAACCGGGAGAAAAATACTATGTAAGATGTGGACTCATTAAAGGTGAAATAAGAATGATACCTGTTTTGGAATTAGTAGATGAAAAAGCCGGACTTATGGAACTATCGCAATTAAAGGGATTAAAGAAAGATATGGATATTAGTTATTTTAATAAAATACACTAATTGTTATTAACCTGAAAATTAATTTACCAATACACAAAAATATTTTACCTTGTGAGCTATGAATAAAACGAAAATAATATCGATTTTAAAAAAAATATTAATTGTCCTTTTTATTGGTTTAGTAGTAATTCAGGTATTTCACCCGGTTGAAAATAAAAATATTGAAATTACGGCTACAGACATTACTAAAATATATGAAGTTCCTGACAGTATTCATCAAATACTATCTAAAGCCTGTTACGATTGCCATAGTAATAATACAAAATACCCTTGGTATAATAGAATACAACCTGTAGCTTGGTGGCTAAACGACCATATAAATGAAGGTAAGCGACATGTAAATTTTTCGGAATTTGGAAAAAATACAAGTTTAAAGCAAGCAAAAAAGCTGAGGAAATGTGCTAAAGAAATTGAAGAAGGTGGTATGCCACTTGATAGTTATTTATGGATACATAAAGAAGCAGACCTTACAAAAGAAGAAAAACAATACCTTATAACTTGGCTTAATACTACTGCCCAGCAAATTGATGCTAAAAGCACAAGTAATGATAAATAATTTTACATATTACGAAGCAACGACTCTATTACTCATTAGGTGGGTAAATTATCTAAAGAATCACCTCCCGGCAAATAATACAATTTAATTTAATAAATATTATATACATGAAGTTATGTACTATTTTATATTT
>CAIWXG010000190.1 GCA_903916555.1 uncultured Bacteroidota bacterium | reverse complement strand
TGCAACAGATATATTTTATGACCGAAAAACTCAATAAAAGCACCAATTTCCATTTTGGCTATTTAGATTCAGCAAGAGGGATTGCTGCAATTATTGTTATGATTTATCATTTTATTAATTGGAAATTTGATAAAGAAATTGGCATTAAAATTATTTCTATTGTATTTACCGGTAGTGATGCAGTTTCATTTTTCTTTGTGCTTAGTGGTTTCGTATTGTCTTACAAATATATAAACCAAAATGAGCCATTAGACATAAGGAAGTATTATATAAGCAGGTTGTTCCGTTTATGGCCTGCATTTTTTTTACTGTATTAATAAATGCGATAAATTGGTCGCGAGCAGATATGAACCTACATCATCTAAAAGAAGTATTTATATTTGACAAATATTATTTTTGGGAAGAGGCTGCTCTTCTAAGAGGTCATTTACAATATTATATACCAGGATGGACATTAGTTATTGAAATGGCTTTATCATTTTTTATACCTTTTGGAATCATATTAGCAAAAAAAGATAAAAAAATTATTTTATGGCTATTATTGTCTTATATATTAATTGGCAATAATTTGCGAGATTTATATGTGTTTCATATTCATTTTACTTTAGGAATTTTAATTAGTTGTATTTATAATGAGGTAATCTCTGTATCATTTAAAGAAACAAAATGGTTTAAATATAGATATTCTATTTTTATTGCAGCATTAATACTTTTTACATTAAGACAAATAGATAATATAATTCCATTTGGTGAAAATTATCACTATATAGCAAAATACATTGGAATTGATTTTTTTATATATAGTGCAATAGCTTCATTTGTATTTATAATTGTACTTATAAGAAGTAAAAAAGTAAAAAATATTTTAGAAAATAACATATTATTGTTTTTTGGAAAAATATCTTATGGCATTTATTTAATGCATTGGCTACTAGTAACTGATATTTTTATTTACTGGGACGACCTTACAAAACTTTTTCCAAACAAAGACCTTGCTTATTTAGTTATTTTCACTACTTATATTTTAGTATCCATTTTATTAGCAACGTTTGTACATTATGCTATTGAATTGCCTTTTATAAAATTAGGGAAACGTATTATATCTAAGTTAAAACCATCATATATAATAAATTAATTTATTATTGTGAAATTATTTTTTGCTTTTTGAAACCAACATATAAGAATGGTCAATCATTTCTTTTAGTATTTTATTGTTTATACTATTATTGATAATAATCGTATTCCAATGTTTTTTATTCATGTGATAACCGGGAATAATATTGTCATATAGTTGTCTTAACTCTATTGCCCATTCAGGGTCGCACTTCACATTAAATTGTATTGGGTTGCTGTATAAAGAGAATAATAAAAAAATCTTGTTTTTAACCTTAAAAACTAAAGTCTCTTCGCCAAAGGGAAAGCCTTCAATTACATCAGGCTTCAATAAACAATAATTTCTTATTTCTTCAACATTCATGTAAATACATTGTATAAAAACAATCTTTATAAAATTAAATTGATAATTGTCTTACGAAGGCTTATTTGATGCACCAAAACCCACATAAAGATATAAATAGATCATGCGAGATAAACGCATTAAATAAGGTTGTGCAATTAAAACAATTGCAAGGCTTGAACCTAAAAAATAAAAAATACTATCATCTTTATACGAAATTCCAAAAATAGGCCAGTACCAGATGAGATTAGATATAAAAAGTATCATTGTAAGAGCATAATTTATTCCGCCTCCATTATTTACTTCAGACTTCATTTTTTGACCACAAATCTCACAATTATCTTTTAAAACTACCAATTGTGATAAAGGAAACATGCTTTTATTTACAAAAACATGTGTTTTTCTACAGCTTGGGCACTTCATTGTTAATAGAGACAGAAGTAACGATGGTTTTGATTCCGGAATTGACATAAATGCAAAATTAAAAATTTAATCCGGATTTTTGTGAAATAACCATTAATCTCTTACTTAAACCAATATTTTTACCCTATTAATTTCATAATAGAAATAAGAGAAATACTGCCAATCAGCAACCATAGTAAAACGCCTTGTAATATGGGTCTCCACCCTACTTGTTTTATGGTATTTACAGACAAGCCACTACCAATAAGAAATAAAGTAATTACTAGCCCTTTTTTGCCCATTAAATAAGCAATATCGTATGGTGTTTTATCTGCAATTTTAAAATTTATTGGAAAATAGGTTGAAATAACAATTGCAATAATAAAGTAAAATATAAAATATGGTATTTTAATTTTACCTGTATTTTTTTGAAAATACGCTGTAATTAATGATATAGGTATTATCCATAATGCCCGTTCTAATTTTACTGCAGTTGCAATAGGTAATGCTTCAAGATGTTTGTTGTCAAAATAACCGGTTGCGGCACCAACTACCGAGCTGGTATCGTGTATGGCAATTGCACACCAAGTACCAAACTGTTCTGCTGACAAATTTAAACTATGCCCAATAGTTGGAAAAATAATTAAAGCAATAGAATTGAGTATAAAAACGGTACCTAATGATACACTTATCTCATGGTCGTTTGCTTTAACAATTGGTGCTACAGCAGCAATAGCACTGCCGCCACATATTGCTGTACCATTAGATATTAAAAACGATATTTTAGTATCTATTTTCAGCCATTTACCTAATAACCAACCCACTGTAAGTGTTAACACGATTGTTGCAATTGTAAAAAACAAACCTTGTGTACCCGCTTTTAATGCATCGTGTAAATCTAAATGAAAACCAAGACATACAACAGATACTTGCAACAAAGTTGTAGTGGCTTTTTTATTCATACTGATAAAGGGGTTACCCATAAAAAGAGCAACTACTATACCAAGAAACAATGCCATTGGTGCATTAATATATAAACCCAAACCGGATGCAATTGGATCAATAAGCAAAATAATACTTAATAATAATATACAAATAAAGGTTACTTTCCTTATTTTATCAGGTATTAAAAAGAGTGTGTTTTTTGCCATTGCCCAAAGATATAAATATTGAGCAAATATAAATATTTAAATAAATTTTATATAACATTTTATTTAATTACACCGTAAAAAATTAATTATTTAATACGAACTTAATCATCAATATCTTTTTTATCTGTTTTTAAGAATGCTGCTCTTACAGGTGCCGGAAATGGAATATTCTTTTTTATTGCAGACCATATTACTTTATTCAAAATTAAATCAGGTATTCTATCCGGGCCTGTAAGGTCGAAATCGTCGCTTATTTTAGAATTGAAATTGAAAGCAGTATTCATTTCATCCATATTCACTTCTTCAGGTATGTGCGTATAAGTTTTAGTATCAATTTTAGGTGTAAAGCATTTATACATAGGTGTTGCAGCAGCATCATATTGGCTCATTGGCGGTAAGCCCAATATTAATTCCATAGTTCTTAACATACCTGAAGTGGAATACATACTATGGTCGGTAAAATGTCTTTTAACATAGGGTCCTGCAAGAAAAGCTATACTGCGATGGGCATCTACATGGTCGGGACCGTTTTGTGCATCATCTTCTAAAACAAACACTGCACAATCTTTCCAAACAATGCTTTGCGACAAATGTTCTAAAAACAAGCCAAGAGCAAGGTCATTTTCTGCAACATAAGCATAAGGAGTGCGTGTTTTTTTACTTAATCCTGCGGTATGGTCATTGGGTAAGTACAAGATATTTAATTGCGGTACTTTATTAATGGCAACTAGAGAATCAAAATCCTTTTCCCATATTCGTTCTCTTACTGTATCTCTAATCTTTAAATTCCAGCCCGGATAATCTTTACATATGTGTTTTTGAAGGTCGGGTAAATACACCGTACCATCATCATCAGTAAATTCACCATAATCTCTAAACGAAATGCCAGCTCTGATTGCATAATCCCATAAAAAACCGTTTTGGGGCATTGCCACTTTTTTATTTGCTGCATAATCGTAAGTACCACCCCTACCGCTGTAATTTGATGGCCATGTTTTCTCTACATAATCATTGGCATAAGCCGCCATACTCCAATTATGTCCATCGGCACTTACTTCCGCATCTACATAAAAGTTATCAAGCAATACAAATTGCTCGGCAATTGCATGTTCATTAGGGGTAATTTTTTTCCCAAACAATACTAAACTTGTATCTCCGTTTCCTGCCGGTTCGTCACCAAGTACTTGGTCGTAAGTACGGTTTTCTTTTATTACATAAAAAACATTTTTTATTGGGGATGCATGCCCTAATTCTTTAGGTATCGGATTACCGTCCTCACCCTCTGATTTAGTTTCTTTTTCTTTAGTATAAGGAGTATTTTTATATACTTGTTCGGTATAATGTACTAATTCTTTTTCATTAGGTATATTTATTACACTCATAGACCCAATAAATAAACCACCTATATATTGTTCACTTTTTTTATTGCCTTTTTTATAATTCGACTGTCCGTTTTTATCTATCGGTTGTGGTCCCTTCGGGTTAGGTTTAGATACTGAACCCTTACCGTTTAGAACTAATAGTTTTTGCTTAAAAACCCTTACACATGTAGGATACCAACCGGTAGGTATAAAACCTTGCGACTTACTTTCACCCGGCTTGCTCACATCAAAAACAGCAAGGTAATTATTATCGGCATTTGCAATATATAGTGTATTATTATTTGCACTTAGAGCTACACTGTTTGTTGTAGAACCACATGGTGCATTGGGGAACAAAGCTGTATTTAATATTTCAATAGTTTTGTTAGTAGAAGTTTCTATAATAGATACTGTATTGTCAATAGAATTTGCAACATATAACCATTTCCCATTTTTTGAAATACATAAATCATTTGGGTTTTTACCTACATTAATAGAATCTGTAATTAACTCTTTTTCTGTATTATAAATGAATACTTTGGCTCCACCCCACAAGGTAATATACAAATACTTACTATTTGGAGATAATAAACAGGTATAAGCTTCTGCACTCAATTGTAATTGTTTAATTATTACTTTCGTTTTTATATCTATGATATATAATGTATTACTTTCTTTGCTCACCACATACATTTGCTGTTTTTTATCATCTATTTCTATACCAGTAGGCGAAACTTTTTCAGGCCATTTTTTACCTAATACAATGCTATCGCATAGCACTAAATGATTATTAGTAATTACATATTTTGTTATTTGATTATAGTTACCTGCTGATGCATATAAATATTTACTGTCGGCACTAAACTTTAAACCCAGCCATGATGCAGCAATTTCTGTAGTATCTACTATTGTAAAATTTTTGGCATCTATTAATTGAATACTTTGTTTGCCCCAACCGTTATTTGTTACCGCTATGTATTTATCATTAGGCGAAATAACCATATTTAAGGGTAAATCTCCTAATGTAATTTTTGTTCCTGCCGGTGTTAATGTCCACCCATTTGGCAGTAAAGTAGATGTTTGCCCACCAACAATAGTTGTAATAAAGCAAACAGAAAAAACAAAGAGTAAATATTTCATAAAAAATGTATTGGTTGTGAAGATACCAAACATTAATTGTTTGATACTTCAATTCTATAAAATTAATATAAGGATAAGATTACAAAAACAGCATACATAAAATTATAAAACTACTACATGCAAACAATTTATAATTGTTTGCATGTAGTAGTAATTAAAGTACAAATTAAAATTAAATATTTATAAAATTTTTATTTATTAAGAAGCATTGCAGCATCTTTAGCAAAGTAGGTAGCTATTAAATCGGCACCGGCACGTTTTATACTTGTAAGCGATTCAATAATTGCTTTGTTTTCATCAAGCCAACCCATTTTTGCAGCAGCTTTTATCATTGCATATTCACCACTTACATGGTAAGCACTAACAGGTAACACTACACTATCTTTTATCTCTCTTATAATATCTAAATAAGCCATTGCGGGCTTCACCATTACAATATCAGCACCTTCTTCAACATCTAGCAAGGTTTCTTTTATTGCCTCTGTACGGTTGGCATAGTCCATCTGATACGTTTTTTTGTCTCCAAAACCGGGTGCACTGTCTAATGCATCTCTAAAAGGACCATAAAAACAAGATGCATATTTAGCACTATAACTCATTATACCGGTTTTAGTATAACCATTATATTCAAGTGTATCTCTTATTGCCAATATTCTACCATCCATCATATCGCTTGGCGCAACAAAATCTGCACCTGCCTCTGCATGACTAAGACTCATCATAGCAAGCATATCTACTGTTGGGTCATTTACAATTTCAGAACCTTCTACTATACCGTCATGACCATAAATAGAGTAAGGGTCTAATGCTACATCAGTCATAACAACCATATCAGGACATGCATTTTTAATAGCTTTTATACTTCTTTGCATCAATCCGTCCGGATTAATAGCCTCTGCTCCCCTATTATCTTTTAGCTCATCTTTACATTTTATAAAAAGGAGAACACACTTAATACCTAAATCCCATAACTGTTTTACTTCTATAAGTGTTTTATCTATACTCATACGAAAATAGCCTTGCATTGAAGTTATTTCTTCTCTAACATTACTACCTTCTGTTATAAACAAGGGCGCAATAAAATCTGACGGTTTTAAAATTGTTTCGGCTACCATTGCCCTTATTGCAGGCGAACTACGTAATATTCTATTTCTTCTTATTAAATGCATTTTATTAAAATTATTATAAATTGAAAATCTTTAATTTCTAATACAGTAACTAACTTTTAACGCTATATTCTTTCACAGCTTCAACAAAAGCAATTGCATGGTCAACAGGTACATTTGGTAAAATACCATGTCCTAAATTTGCTATATATTTATTTACTCCAAATTCATCAATCATTTTAGTAACCGATTTTTTAATTTCTTTAATTGGAGACAGTAATCTTGAAGGGTCAAAATTACCTTGTAATGTTATATTATTTCCGGTCATTTCTCTTGCCATTTGCGGTGTTATACACCAATCAATACCTATGCCTGCAGCACTACTTTTGCTCAATTGAGGTAAAGCATACCAACTGCCTTTAGGAAATAATATTACGGGTGCATCTGTACATAAAGCATCAGAAATTTGTAATAAATAGGGCAATGCAACAATATTAAAGTCAGCCGGACTAAGCATTCCACTCCAACTATCAAAAACTTGCACCAAATCGGCTCCTGCTTTTACTTGTGCTTTTAAATATGTAATAGTTACATCGGTAATTTTCTGCAATAATTCATGTGCTAATTCTGGTAGTGTAAATGCAAATTGTTTTGCTTTGTCAAATGATTTACTACCTTTTCCTTCTACTAAATAACAAAATATTGTCCATGGTGCACCTGCAAATCCTATTAGGGGTACTTTACCATTCAATTCCTTTTTTATAAGTTTAATAGCACTCATTACATAATGCAATCTATCTTCTACTTCATTGGTTATCAATGCATCAATATCGTTCTTATTACTAATTACATTAGGTAATATAGGACCACGACCTTCTTCTAAAAGCACAGTTACTCCCATTGCTTGCGGTATGACAAGAATATCTGAGAACAAAATTGCTGCATCAACACCAACCTGATTAACAGGTTGTAAGGTTATTTCGCAAGCTAGTTCAGGAGTTTCTACCCTAGTAAAAAAATCATACTTCTCACGTAGTTTAATATAATCAGGTAAATATCTACCTGCTTGTCTCATCATCCAAACCGGTGGTCTTTCAACTTGCTCACCTCTTAGTGTTCTTAATATTAAGTCATTTTTTAACTCACTCATATATAGTATATTTACTTAAATTCAAAAATTTTATAGCCTCGTTTATCAAATCCATTTTCGATGCCGTTTTACAAACAATAACCTTATTAGTTGTTCTTTTCTCTATTGCTTTTGCAGTTGTATTACCAATTGCAAATAATAATGTTTCGGGCAAAATCGTATTTATTGAAAAATAACTATTAACCCCACTTGGGCTAAAAAACAAAATACCAGTATAGTTTTTTGTCAACTTAGTGGGGGTTTCAATAGTTTCATAAACTTTTATTTCTTCTACATCAATACCGGCAGATTGTAATTTTTGTGGTAATGTATCCATTCTTTTATCTCCACAAAAGAAAACAATATCTTTTTCATTATTTTCAATTATTATATCAGCTAATTTTTCTGCATTATCTGCACATCCTTTAACACATTTTTCATTACAATATTGTGTTACAGTATTAAGAGTATTTTGTCCTATACAATAAATATTAAAATCATTGTTATGGTTTAAATAACCGGAAACTGCTTTTACAGCATTGGCACTTGTAAAAACAAATGGTGTTTTTTTTGTTACATATTCAATAATATCTGCTAAAGTAAAAGGTAATGACAAATAATGAATATCAATAAAAGGTATGCAATCAATTTCTAACCCTGCCTCTATTACATTTTTAATAATGGATTCCGGTAAAGAAACAGTGCTTAATAGTGATGGTTTATTTATCATTTAATATTTTTTCTAAAATTACCTGCCCACCATTATCCAAAAGCTCTTTAGCAGCATCAAATCCTAAATTCTTAGCATCTTTAATATCTACTAATTTTTCTATTTCAACTTTTTCATTACCGTCTTTACTAAGTATATTACCGGTAAACAACACCTGCGTACCAATTGTTTTTGCAATACCGGCTATTGGCGTAGAACAACCACCCAATAACGCCTTTAAGAAATCTCTTTCTATTGTAGTACATAGTGCAGTATGTTCATCATTTAATAAATTGCATATATTGAAATGATGTTCATCATTTTGCTTACAAACTATGATTATAGCCCCTTGTGCAGGTGCCGGCAACATCCAATCTAATTCAATAGCATTTTCCGGTCTCAAACCAATTCTTTCTAATCCGGCAGCAGCAAAGATTGCACCATTCCAATTACTTTCGCTTAATTTACGAAGTCTTGTATTCACATTTCCACGTAGGTTTTCAATTGTTGAATCCGGGTATCTGTTTAACCATTGCGCCTTACGTCTGGTGCTACTTGTTGCAATTGTGAAAGGCATTTTACCCTCCGCATACCAAGATAAATCTCCATTAGATACCAATAAGTCGTTAAAATTGGCTCTTGGTAATACAGCAGCTTGTATTATACCCTTTGCCAAAACTGTTGGTACATCTTTCATTGAATGTACTGCAATATCAATTTCATTATTTAACAATGCTATATCTAATGCTTTTGTAAAAATACCTTGGACCCCAAATTCATATAATGGAGTAAGCAAATTGGTATCACCTTCACTTTTTATAAGTACTAATTCAGCAGTATATCCTTTGGCAAATAGTAAATCTTTTACTTTGTTTGCCTGCCATACTGCTAATTGACTTTCTCTAGTACCTATTCTTATTATTTTGTTCATACCTTTAAATACTTTAATAATCCACCTGAAAAGTAATACTAATTAATGAAATCGTTGATAGCAGAAATAAAATGACAACCTAATAAGTTATGGTTACGCATTTTCATAGCCAAAGATCCAACTACTTTGTTTATTTTTTCTTCGTGTAAAATCTGCCCATCACTTATTTGTGTAAAATTACGCATAAAAATATTTGGTGAAATATAAATATCTTTAAGTTTCTCTTTAATATTTTTTAAAGCAGGAGCATATTTCCTCATTTCATACCAATCAGTAAATTCTGCAATATTTGAATCAATTATTGCAATAGCTTTAGGAATTTCTAATTTACGATTACTTAATGTTTCATCTTTTATCTTAGACAATAAATCTACATCTATTAACGTAATACCTTCTAAATCAGCAGCTTCAATATCTACATTTCGAGGTACAGATAAATCAATTATCAACTTTTCGCCTCTGCCTTCTAATTGGCTCTTAGTTAAAATATAATCATGTGCCGATGTTGATACTAAAACAATTGAAGCATCAGCAACTTCTTTTTCTAAATCAGCAAAGGGAGCAGATTTTAAATGTAACTCATTAGCTAATTCTATTGCCGATTCTTCTGTTCTATTTAAAAGCGTAATTTCCTTTACATTAAGGTAGTCAACAATGTTGCGACAAACTGTTCTGCCAAATTTACCTGTGCCTAAAATTACTATTTTTTTATGCTTCAACTCCGCATAAAAATCTTTTATATATTGTACTGCTGCAAAAGCTACGGATATTGTACCACTACTTAAAGAAGTATTTGTTTTTATTGATTTGCAGGATTGTATCATGCAATTTAACAAACGTTCTAAAAAAGTACCTATATAACCATGTGCTTTAGCAAACTTTACAGAAGTTTTAATTTGTCCTAAAATTTCGAAGTCGCCAAGTATTTGCGAATCAAGACCTGCAGCTACATGAAATAAATGTTGTATGGCAACCTGTGCATTTCTTTTATAACAATTAGCTGCAAATACTTCTATATCTTTTTCGCATACATTACATAAAAGCTCCATTAAATGTTCTGCTGTGTCTGCAAATCCATAAACTTCTGTTCTGTTACAGGTAGAAACTATAAATATGTCGCTTATTCCATATTGAGGAGCAAGTTGTAGTGCTTTTTCATATTGTTCGTTGCTAACGGCAAACAAGCCTCTGATTAATGCATCAGATTTTTTGTAATTAACGCCTATAACCCAAAAATTGTGAATATGATTGCTATTATTGTCCATAACTTGTAGTTTTAAATTACGATACAAAGTTACTTTCACATCTTGGAACAGCTAAATTTTCGTGTCATGAAGAAGTCATATTAGAAAGTGATTTTAGTCATATTTTGACTATGTTATTTTTATAATGCATCAAAAATAATTTTTCAAATTATTGAAAATAAACAAAATATAAAATTTATTTTATTTAATATTACATGATTAAAATCATATAATTTTATTTTTTAATTTGTATTACATAAAAATGACAATCGATTTAATAGCTTTTTGAAAAGAAAATACCAGGCATGTATAAAATTTAAAAGTCATTTAAGATAAAACAATATTTTATCCTTAATGGCTTTTTGCACTATTTGTAAAAATATATTTATGCATTAATATTTATAAAAAGCAACAAATTCATCACCCTTACTATTTCTCATACCCCTGTACATGCCGGCACTATTAAAACAAAAATCAAAATTCCCATTTGCATCCACAGCTATTAAACCACCTTCACCCCCTAATTTTACTAATTTATCTTTTATAACAATTTTGCATGCATCTTGTAAAGAAAGGTTTTTATACTCCATTAAACAAGAAACATCGTAAGCAACAACAGCTCTTAAAAAATATTCACCATGTCCGGTACACGAAATAGCACATGTTTTATTATTAGCATAAGTACCAGCTCCTATTACCGGACTGTCCCCAATACGACCAAAGCGTTTGTTAGTCATGCCGCCTGTTGAAGTACCGGCAGCAAGATTGCCATATTCATCGCAAGCAGCAGCACCAACTGTGCCAAATTTACTGTTTGAAATATTTTGAGGTAATTCCGTATTTGGAACAGTACCTTTTAAATTATCCTCTTTATGGTCTAATTGATAAAAATCACTATCTCTTATTTCAACCCATTGGTCGTAACGAGATTTATTAAAGAAATAATCATCAGGTGTAAATTCAAAACCTCTGCTAAATGCAAATTCTGCTGCCCCATTACCACTTAAAAAAACATGCCCCGAATGTAGCATTACTTCTTGAGCCAGCTTAATAGGATTTTTTATGTTACGTACACCAGCAATAGCACCGGCTGCCAAATTAGAACCATCCATAACGGCAGCATCCATTTCATTAAGTCCCTTTTTAGTAAACACAGCTCCTTTACCGGCATTAAAAATTGGATTGTCTTCCATAATACAAATTGCAGCTACAATTGCTTCCATAGCAGTACCACCGCCAGACAATACTTTATAACCACTATTCAATGCATCTTTTAATCCAATCTCATATTGCTTTTCTTGTTCTTTATTCATTATTGCCGGTGTAATATTACCGGCACCACCATGTATTACTAATGTAAAAGCCATTATTTGTAAAATTTTAAAAACTGAAAAATTGCAAAACTAATCACTATGAATTGTAAAGAAAAATTTCAAGCCGGATTTACAACACAATAATAAAAACAGATAAAGGTTGCTATACATTATATATACAAAAACCAATTCAAATTTATAGAATGAAAATGCACTTTGACTGCAAGAAGTATAAATAAAATATACTAATATTACAATAACTTCATTTGAGATTCGTCTATATCTTTTTTCTTAGATTCAGCATCTTTCAAAACCTTTATCGCCTGTGGTAAGTTCAATCTTTTACCTTTTAAAAGTTCATCAATAGTAACAATTTCTATTTTTGGGTATTCCTGATTCGTAAGCGGATTCATATAATTGCCCAAAGCTTTTACCTCTTTAAGCATCGGTTTTGTAGGTTCTTCTAATGTTATAAATAGGCCCATTGCTGCATTTTCTCTATCAACCACATGGCAGAAATCGCGAATCATAGATAATGTCAAACTACCCGATTTTACAGAAAACAAAACCTGTTTATGTTCATCATGCCCGGTAAGCATAAAAGCAATACCATCAATACCACTATCAGCACCCTTCTTTTCATTAATTATCGCTTTATTGTCAGAGTAAGTAAGAACGGCCCATTTCTCAAACTCTTTGCGTACCCTGTCATCTTTTTTATGTGCCAGCTCAACTGCAGAATCCATATCTTTAGGCACACCGTTTAATTCGGTTTTATCTATTATTTCCTGCCCGAAATGTTCCTTCAACCGTTTAAGGATAACTGAAATACTCTGATAGGTAATATCAATTCCTATCCATTTCCTTTTTAGTCTTTGTGCAACGGCAATAGAAGTACCACAACCACAATAAGCATCTAGAATTAAATCCCCTTCATTAGAACTTGCTTGTATAATTCTTTCTAATAAACTTTCAGGCTTTTGAGTAGGATAACCTAGTGATTCCTTAGCTTGCGATTGAACAGGTAGAATATCTATCCAAATATCATCAATTGCAGTTCCTTCTTGTTCATCTAAATATCTTTTTAATCTTGGCACACTATCTGCTTTTGTTTGTACTATTAAACCATCGTTATAAGCTTTTTCCATCCTTGTTTTAGTCCATCGCCATACTCTTGTGATGCCTAAAAATTCATAGTTTAAATTAGGTCTGTTTTTATTTGGGTTTGTAAGGTCAGCTAAACTATATACTCTCCCCGTTTCCGGTTCAGTGTATTTATAAAAATCATCAACATATTTATCATCGTGGCTTTTGTACTGTGGATTCCAAACAAATTTGTTGGTTTTAGTATAATAGAAAATTACATCATGGTTTGATGCAAACCTAGTAAATGCCAATCCTTTGGCATTTTGTCTTTTCCAAATAATTTCATTTCTATACTCACCCTGATTTGCACAAAAAATACTATCCATTACCAATTTAATATAATGGCTTGCCATTGGGTCGCAATGCAAATAAAAACCACCGGTATCTTTTAAAACCCTATGTATTTCGGCAATTCTTAAAGCCATACTTATAATATAAGCCATTAACGGACTATCACCTAAAGCCTTTTTAAAACCACTGATTATTTCAATACATTGTTTTGTAAAAACATTATTAGTATTACTACAAATTTCACTATATCCTTTTATTGCAGCATCATTCCAAGTCCATGTATCTGTAAACGCTTGTGCTTGAGCTTTATCTTCTTTACCTTGATTTAAATAAAGCTGATGATACGTTCTATCAGAATTAAACGGAGGGTCTATATAACACAAATCAATTGTTTCGTCTTTTATATATTTACGAAGTACATCCAAATTATCTCCATAGTATAAAATATTATCAAAAGTGTGTTTTGCCATAAATTCATTTATACACAAACATACAAAAATAAACTAAAGCACTTTTATACTAAATTTTTTGCAATGTATAATAAACACCAAAAGCAACTCCTTATTTTGAGTAACTTTTGGTGTTATATTGCAATATTCATCTTATTTCTTTGCCTCATTTCTAATAGCAACAACGCCATCAAAAACATCAATTAATACAGGTTTGCTTTTATCTATTTCGCCACCAATTATTTTTTTACTTAGTAGGTTTATAATATCTTTTTGTATAACTCTTTTAAGTGGTCTTGCGCCATATTGTGGGTCGAAGCCACGACTTACTAAATAGTCAAGTGCATAATCTGTAAACTGTAAATCGATTTCTTGCAAAGCAAGCTGTTTTTGTAATAACTCTAATTGAATACGTATGATACCCTTTATTTCTTTTTTCATTAATGGACGAAACATGATAACATCATCTACCCTATTCAAAAATTCGGGTCTTAATGTTTGCTTCAAAACATTCATTACTTGTTCTTTAGTAGCATCAACTACAGCATCTAAATTTTGGTCGTCTTTTAATTCTGCAAAATTTTCTTGTATTATCTGGCTACCCATATTGCTTGTCATTATAACAATGGTATTTTTAAAATTGACTACTCTACCCTTGTTATCTGTTAATCGACCATCGTCTAATACCTGCAATAGTATATTAAATACATCAGGATGTGCTTTTTCTATTTCATCTAATAATATTACAGAGTACGGTTTTCTACGCACAGCTTCTGTTAGTTGTCCACCTTCATCATAACCTACATAACCCGGAGGGGCGCCCACCAAACGACTTACACTGTGCTTTTCTTGATATTCACTCATATCAATACGAGTCATCATACTATCATCATCAAATAAAATTTCTGCAAGTGCTTTAGCTAATTCTGTTTTACCAACACCGGTAGTACCCAAAAATATAAACGAACCTATTGGTTTTTTAGGGTCTTGTAGCCCCGCTCTGCCACGTCTTATGGCATCTGCTACAGCTTCTATTGCTTCATCCTGCCCTACTACACGTTTATGTAGTTCATCTTCTAAATTCAGAAGCTTTTCACGTTCGCTTTGCATCATTCTTTGCACCGGTATTCCGGTAGCTTTTGCTACATTTTCAGCTATATCTTCAGCATCTACTTCTTCTTTTAGCAATCGCTTATGTTGGCTATCCATCTCGTCAAGCTGCTTCGATAATTTAGCAATTATTGCTTCCTCAGCCTGTATTTTGCCGTATCTTATCTCTGCTACTCTGCCATAGTTGCCTTCACGCTCGGCTTGCTCAGCTTCAATTTTAAAATGTTCAATTGCATTTTTCGATACATTTATTTTATCTACTATTTCTTTTTCTTCCAGCCATTTAGCTTTTAATGTATCTCGTTGAATTGAATATAGAGAAATATCCTTATTTAATTCATTCAATTTTTCAGGTTCATTTTCTCTTTTTATTGCCTCTCGTTCTATTTCTAGTTGACGTATTCTTCTGTTCAATTCATCAAGAGCTTCCGGCATAGAATTAAGCTCCAGTTTCAACTTTGCAGCACTTTCATCAATCAAATCAATGGCTTTATCCGGTAAAAAGCGGTCGGTAATATATCTATGAGACAATTCAACAGCCGCAATAATAGCTTCATCTTTTATTCGCACTTGATGATGATTTTCATATCGGTCTTTTAATCCTCTTAATATAGAAATAGCATCTTCGGGACTTGGCTCGTCTACCATTACCCGCTGAAAACGGCGTTCTAATGCTTTATCTTTTTCAAAATATTTTTGATATTCATTTAGAGTAGTTGCTCCTATAGCCCTTAATTCACCCCTTGCCAGTGCAGGTTTTAAAATATTGGCAGCATCCATAGCCCCTTCCATTGCTCCTGCTCCAATCAATGTATGTATTTCATCTATAAATAATATTACATCACCATCACTATCCGTTACTTCTTTAACTACAGCTTTTAGTCTTTCTTCAAATTCACCTCTATATTTAGCACCTGCCATTAAGGCACCCATATCTAAAGCAAAAATCACTTTCGATTTTAATATATCCGGTACATCACCATTTATTATTCTTTGTGCCAGCCCTTCTACTATTGCTGTTTTACCTACACCGGGCTCACCAACCAAAATAGGATTGTTTTTAGACCTGCGAGATAAAATATGCAATGTTCTCCTAATTTCTTCATCTCTACCTATCACTGGGTCTAGCTTACCGTCTCTTGCCAATTCATTAAGGTTTTTAGCATAGCGTAGGAGAGCATTGTATTGTTGGTCGCTTGTTTGTGAATTTACAGTATTACCCTTTCTTAATTCTTTTATGGCAGCAATAAGACCTTTTTCAGTTAAGCCGGCATCTTTTAATAGTTTACCCGTATCATCATTTACCTGTAATAGTGCTATTAATAAATGTTCCGGAGTAACAAATTCATCATTAAAAGATTTTAAAATGCCAGCTGTACGCAAAAACACGTTATTTGTTTCTCTACCATAGTTTTTAGCAGGTTCACCACCTTTAATTTTTGGTAACTTATTTATTTGTTCATCCAGTTTATTTTCTACAAAAGAAATATTTACATTATTTTTTTTAAGTAAATAAGTGATAGGTCCATCAGTATCATTTAGTATAGCTTTAAGTAGATGCTCGGTTTCAATATTCGGATTTTGGTTATTGAAAGCTTCCTGTTGTGCAGCCTGTACTATTTCTTGCGCTTTAATTGTGAAATTATTTAAATTCATATTCTTAAATTTAATTTTTAAATTATCTAAATTGTGATTTTATATATTCATTAAAATATTTAGAGAACAAAATATTACTATAAAAACCATTCCAATGTTTCTTCAGTGCTATTGTGTCATAAAAGTTGTTATTTAACAGTCATTTTGTCTCAATTAATTTGACATTTTGTTATTTTGTCATCAAAATATTATATTTTTTATCAAAAATACATTCCTAAAAATCATAAAAAATTAAGATTGCGGTATTCTATTTATCCTATTTTTACCAAAAATATTGCATATACAAATATTGCATATTTTAGACTATTATATAAAATAAAAAAAATTAAACATTACTGAACCTTACAGAATAAGCGAATCTTAAATTCGTTTTTTTTAATATAAATAATGAACAATTGTACATGAATTACGATGAAGAATCAATGGTAGATATAGAAAATGTATATAGCAAATGTGCTGAATGGGATTCAGAAAAAGGAATATATAAATTCAAAAATATTCCGATCACTTGGATGTATATTGATACAACTTTAGCAGGTCTGTTGTCCGGTTTTCAAAAAATGGTTGGTACAGATAGATTTACATTAGCTTTACAAGCAGAGGGTAGGAAAAATATCGATATTGATTGGAATATATTATCAAAATATAAGGATTTTGAAATAGGATTTGAGGAAGTAGCAAAAAATGCAGCTTCCGGTGGTTGGGGAAAGTGGGAACTCATTGCTTACGACCCTGAATCTAAGTATTGTATATTCAGAGCCTATAACAATTGGGAAGGCTTATATCAAAAATCATTGAATGTATGCTGGGGCAATAGTATTTTAGCAGGCAAATTTGCTGGCATTTGTTCCAAACTTTTTAATAAAAATTGTTGGGCTACACAAACAAAATTTTTTGCTAACGGAGATGATTATGATGAATTTTTTGTAAACCAGTCGCAAAAAACAATTGAAGAAGAAATTGATAATCTTATTGCACCTGAATATGCAACTAAAGCAGAATTAATTATTGCATATCAAACTTTAAAAGAAACAAAAGACCATCTATATAATAAAGATTTACAATTAAGGCAAATAATAGACCTGATACCTGCATATATAGCAGTAAGAGATGAAGAAGGTAAATATATTCTTGCTAACGAACTTGTAGCAAGTGAATCTAACCTTGTACCTAAAGAAATGGAAGGTAAAACCTGTGAAGAATTAAATGTTAATTTTCCGGGAATAAAAGAACAATTAGAAAATGAAAAAAAAGTAATAAGAACAAATGAACAAATGATATTTCCCGATGAAACCTTGGAAACACATAATGGTGGTACTCAAACATTAAAAAAAATTATAGTTCCTTTTAATTCAATTGATAATAATTCTAAAGCTGCATTAAGTATTTCATTTGATATTTCGGAATTAAAAAAAGCATCGGATATGAAAGATGAATATATAAAGCATCTTGAACAAATGACCTTTTCATTGTCGCACGAAATAAGAAGCCCTGTTTGTAATATACTTGGTGTTATTGATTTATTAAATAATGTAAAACTTTCTCAATACGACCTAATGGAGCTTTTAACTAGTATTAAAGATGCAGTACAGGATTTAGATAAATTCACAAAAGATATGACTGAAAATATACATGAATTCAGAAAAAATATCAAATAATTTATTTAATTAAATTTTATTTTTTGATATTATTTCTTATAATCCTACTTTTATACATTTAATTTAAATAAAAATATATAGTTAATACTATTAAGTATGATAAACGAAATTTCGGGTATAGAATTAGAAAAATTATTTAATACACTCAATACCAAACAGGATGTAGGTCTTAATGGTACTGTTGCAAAAGAACGTTTATCATTACAAAACAAATCAATAAAAACACCTTCAAAATTTGAACGTAATTTCAAATTACTCATAAGACAATATACAAATCCATTAGTATTACTTTTAGTTGGTGCTGTATTATTGTCGGCATTTTTAGGGCAAGCTACCGATACTATCATTATTTCTTTTATACTTTTAGCTACCGGTTTATTAAGTTTTTGGCAAGAATTAAATGCAGGTAAGGCAGTTGAGCAATTGCAAAAAATGATTCAACTTAACTGCGATGTAATAAGAGATGGTAAAGAAATAGAAATAAATACTACAGATGTAGTACCCGGTGATATAATTTTATTCAGAGCAGGAGATATTATTCCTGCCGATTGCCGATTAATATCCGGCACAGAATTACATATTAATGAAAGTAGTATTACCGGAGAATCATATCCGGTTGAAAAAACACAGGGAATAGTACCGGATGATAAACCCACAAGTGAGAAAAACAATTGTTTATGGCGGGGTACAAATGTAGTAAGTGGTACGGGTAAAGCCATTGTAGTTTTTACAGGTACAGATACCATCTTCGGGCAAATGGCTCATAGCCTTACAAGAAATGAAGAATCGGCTTTTGAAAAAGGAATAAAACATTTCGGTTTCTTTTTAATGCAGGTAACTATTGTTTTATGTGTAATAATACTATGCGTTAATTTTTATTTCAAAAAACCTATATTCGATTCTATACTTTTTTCATTAGCAATAGCAGTAGGTATGGCACCTGAATTATTACCTGCCATCATGACCTTTGCTATGTCTGTTGGTGCAAAGAAAATGCTTGCCAAAAAAGTTATCGTAAAAAAACTATCCTCCATTTTTAATTTTGGTGAGGTAAATGTTTTATGTACCGACAAAACCGGCACAATAACAGACGGCATAATTAAAGTAAAGAGTATTATTGACATATATGGCGTACCTAATGCTATGGCAAAACAATTTGCCTTTTTAAATTCCTATTTCCAAAAAGGATTTACAAATCCTATTGATGATGCCTTAAAACAAATTGATGAAAAGGCTGACGGTTATGAAAAATTAGACGAACTGCCTTACGATTTCATTCGTAAGCGACTAAGTATTGCAGTAATAAAAGACTCCAAAAAATATTTAATTACAAAGGGTGCAGTAACGAATATATTAGAAGTTTGCACAAAAACAATTGACGAAAAAGGAAATATAACAGAATTAAAACCTCATGTTGAAGCTGCAATGCAACAATTTACAAATTGTAGCAACGATGGTTTACGGGCAATAGGTATAGCCTATAAAGAAATAAAAGACAATACAATAACGAGGGAATCTGAAAATGAAATGATATTTTTAGGCTTTATTTTATTAGAAGACCCCTTAAAAGAAGGTATTATTGATACTTTAGATAAACTAAGAAAACTTGAAGTTACTGTTAAAATAATAACCGGTGATAATCAGTATGTGGCTGCTTATAATGCAAAAAAAATAGGTATTAAAAACCCTGTTATACTTACAGGTAAGGACATAAAAAATATGCTGCCGGAAGCATTAAAAGTGAAAGCAAATCATACCGATGTATTTGCAGAAGTAGAACC
>CAIWXG010000189.1 GCA_903916555.1 uncultured Bacteroidota bacterium | reverse complement strand
GGAATACTAATTTTTAATAGTTACAAATATAAATATAATGGCTTACTTAAATCTAAAAAAGAGTTTCTTTCAATTAAGAATATTATTAAATATAAATATTTTTACAATAAAATAGGTATTATTGGCATGAAAATAAAGTTTCACAAAAACGATTCATTTATTTTACACATATATACTTATAACAATAAATGGGAAATAACTAAAGACATAACTTACAATAGCATATATCTACATTTCGATAGCACCTTTTATGAATATGATGACAGAAGAAATATTGTTTTAATACACCAGATGGGAACGCAAAAAGCCACCATTAATTACACGTACGATTTGCAAGATAATTTATTGGAATATAACTACTATACAAATAAAAATGAATTAATCCAACATCACATTATGAAATATGATGTTGGATTATTAAAAACAACTACCGAGTATTTTAATGAGCAAATAAGTAATAGATACCTTTACAAATACGATTTTTATTGATACTTATTAACTATTTTTCGATATTTCTAGTTTTTCTTTTTTCTTCAAGTTCATCTTCTCTTTCCATATCCTTATCATAAGCTCTAATAATTAGTTTTACCAATCTATGTCTCACAACATCCGATTCATCTAATTTTATCATTGCAATACCATCAATATTTGCTAATATTTTTGATGATTTTATTAAGCCTGATTTTTGATTCTTCGGTAAATCTATTTGCGTTAAATCGCCTGTTAGAATTGCTTTTGCAGATGGCCCGATACGTGTAAGAAACATCTTAATTTGTAAATCGGTAGCGTTTTGTGCCTCATCTAATATAATAAATGCATTATCTAATGTTCTGCCACGCATATAAGCTAAAGGTGCAATTTCTATTATACGATTTGTCATATAATAGTTTAGTTTATCGGCAGGTATCATATCATCAAGTGCATCGTATAATGGGCGTAAATAAGGGTCTATTTTTTCTTTTAAATCACCGGGTAAAAAGCCTAAGCTCTCCCCTGCTTCTACAGCCGGGCGTGTTAAAATAATTTTTCTTACCGATTTATTTTTTAATGCCCTTACAGCAAGTGCCACAGCGGTATATGTTTTACCTGTACCTGCCGGACCTATTGCAAAAATAATATCATTTTTTTCGGTGGCTTGTGCCATCATTTTTTGATTTTGAGTCTTGGCACGAACCACCTTACCATTAGGCCCAAAAACCAAAATATCATTACTTGCTGGGTCTTCTATTGGGCTGTCTCCGTTTTCGTCATCACCCAATATTCTTGAAAAATAACTATCGGACAGGTGTCCGTTTCGTTCCAGATATTGTATTATCTGATTTATCTTTACTTGTGCAGCATTTACTTCGTCAGGCTGCCCTGTTATCTTTATTTGTGTACCTCTTGATAAGAGCTTTAGCAAAGGAAATTTGCGTTTAAGAATTTCAAATTTGCTATTGTTTATCCCAAAAAACTCAATGGGATTTACTGTTTCAAGGTTGATAATTGTTTCTGTCAATGATATGTGTTTAATTGATTCTAAAACTACTATTTTTAAAAGAAACTGTGTGTTACGATTGCGTTAAGTTTTAGATTTTATATTCATTAGTTTTAAATTCAATTAGTTTTTCTGCAATAGTAGTATTCGTTAGAGCAAGTATTCTAGCAGCTAAAACGGCTGCATTCTTTGCGCCAGCCTTACCTACAGCCAATGTACCTACAGGTAATCCGGCAGGCATTTGCACTATACTATATAATGCATCAATACCACCTTGTAGCCCCCCCTCTAATGGAACACCCAATACAGGTAATTGTGTATATGCAGCACAAACCCCGGGTAAAGCCGCTGCCATACCTGCTGCTGCAATTATTACTCCAAATCCGCTATTTTGTGCATTTACCATCAAATCTCTAACCTTATCCGGATTGCGATGTGCAGATGCAACCACCATTTCTTGTTCTATACCAAACCATTTAAGCCAATTAACACTTTCCTGCATAATTTTTTCATCACTTGCAGAACCCATTATTATTAATACTTTCATATTGTATTGTATTTTATTTAATTTAATTTATATTTATCAAAATAAATACTACTGTTTATTGTAAAGATTTATTTAAAAAAGCAATAAAACCTTTCATTTTAGAAAATGCATCTATACAATTGGTAATCAATTCATTAGTACATAGTGTCTTATCATCGATTGGGCTTGAAACAGTAAAACTTTTAAATTTAAGAAACTCAATCGCAGGATTGTCTGCTGCATAACCTTTGGGATTTGTCTGCAAACGCTCACCATTAATATGTTGGAATTTTTGTTTGAAATCTTCATTTTCTATAATTTCTTTAAATTCATTGAAATTATAATCAATTTCCTGCCTTATAGCTTTTAATAATGGAGCTTCGGGTTGCCAAAGTCCTCCCCCAACAAAGCTTTTTCCGGGTTCAAGATGCAAATAATACCCAGCCCCTGTAAAATTTTTGCCTCTACTGCTAAAACCTGCTCCAAAATTAGCTTTATATGGTGTTTTGTCTTTTGAGAATCGCACATCGCGAAATATTCTAAAAATACAATCTTTGGCTAGTTGTTCTTTAAATCCGGGTTCTATAATAGCTAATTCCTTAATAATTGTGCTTACCAGCACTTCAAAATCTTTTTTTCCTTTTTCATAAATATCCCTGTGCTCATCAAACCAAGGTTTATTATTATTTAATGCTAATTCTGATAAAAAAGAAATAGTAGATTGTTGTAACATATATTTTTATTATTTACAAGATATAAACTAAGCAAAGATATTTTTTTGTTTGGATTGAACAAAAATAAATTAATACATATCGCATTTGTCAAATATAATTTCCATAACAATATTTCTGTTTTAAGAAAACAGACTGTTATACCAAAACATAAATGTATTTTTGCCACCATGTTGCAGGATATACAAATTTTAAATGAAAAAGAAACCCGTGGAGGTTTTGGTGAAGGTATTCTTGAAGTGGGAAGAAAAAATCCCAATGTTGTAGCTCTAACTGCTGATTTGGCAGGCTCTCTTAAATTAAATGCTTTTATAAAAGAATTTCCTGACCGTTTTATTCAATGTGGAATTGCAGAAGCAAATATGATTGGTGTAGCTGCCGGCCTTACAATTGGCGGTAAGATACCTTTTACAACAACTTTTGCAAATTTTTCTACCTCTAGAGTTTATGATCAAATAAGACAATCAGTGGCTTATAGTGGTAAAAACGTAAAAATTTGTGCATCACATGCAGGGCTAACATTAGGAGAAGATGGTGCTACACATCAAGTATTAGAAGATATTGGCATGATGAAAATGCTGCCCGGTATGACTGTTATTGTGCCCTGCGATTTCAATCAGACTAAAGCTGCTACAATAGCCATTGCTGATTATGAAGGTCCTGTATATTTACGTTTCGGCAGACCTAAATGTGCAAATTTTACTCCTGAAAATGTGCCCTTTGAAATAGGTAAAGCTCAAATATTAGCACAAGGAACCGATATTAGTATCTTTGCCTGTGGCCACATGGTATGGCATGCTGTTGAAGCAGCTAAAATATTAGCTGAAAAAGGTATTTCGGTAGAATTAATAAATATTCATACTATAAAACCATTAGACGAAGCTGCAATCATAAAATCTATTGCAAAAACAGGTTGTATTGTAACTGCAGAAGAGCATCAGATTAATGGTGGTCTTGGTGATAGTATTGCAAATGTGGCTTCTCGTTATTGTGCCGTACCTCATGAATATGTTGCTGTTATGGATACTTTTGGTGAAAGCGGTACGCCAAACCAACTTATGCAAAAATATGGTTTAACAAAAGAAAATATTGTTGTTGCTGCTCAAAAAGCTTTGGTTAGAAAAGCGAAGTAGAAAACATATTTATCTACTGCACAAAATTAATACTATTTTATAGTTTTGTCATTTTAGAAGTATAAACTTGGTTACATATGGTCATTTTAATAATATACATTCCAGATTGCTTTGGAGTAAATACAACATTGTAATCACAGGCATCTTGCATTTCATTATTAACAGGTATCATTTGCTCTCTACCTAAATAATCAATAATCATGATATTTACATTTTCAGTAGCATCAAGATGATAAGAAATATTAAATTGATCATTAGTAGGATTAGGATAAATAGAAATACTATTGTTCGATGTTTCTAAGCCTGAATTAATACTCTTTCTTAAATAAGGAGGCGTGCAAGAGGCAGAAACTACAATATGAGACAATGTTCCGCCCATTGTCAAAAAGTCTTTGTGAAAAGCTTGATAATAAATATTTGCAGCATTTGCATTATGAATAATTAAAATATTTTCATCATTTTGGACATCCGCAGTTGAACTCCAATTATGCGAACCTGTTTCAACCAATATGTCTGAACAGATATTAGCTGGATCTACTATCAAGTATTTATTATGATAAACAGATGCTACAGCACCTGATGGGCTATATACAATAAAACTGTTACCCAATCAGGAAGTTAATGTAGTATGTGGTGTATAGGTGCTGCTAAATTGGTCTTCTATACCTGCTACATATACACCAGCACTGTGTCTGGAAACTAATAATGTTGCATCTGCATTATCAGTAAAAGTGTACATCCCAAAATACATATCACTGTTAGATGAGTTAATTGCCGTTTGTATATGCGAATTAGTTCCATCGGCAGGACTAAAATATACTTCAACTGTTTTGCAACTGTTTTGCCACCAATAACGTAAGAATGATGCCCTAAATCTGTTTTATATGGACCAAATTTAGAAAGTACAGTATTAGGAGCAATACCGGTATCACCCCACATCATATTAAATTGTGCTAAATAAGCATGAGCAAGTGCAGAATCCTGAACAATAGCTGTATTATTATAATCTATTTTAAATTGATCAGATGTCCAATCAATTGAACCTGTCCATATATAAGGATCTGTTGGGGTTGATGATTTTCCGTCAATAATCATAAATTTATTATGCATAATACCATAAGCACTACTAGTAGGGCTTGGCAGAGTATGTATTGCAGGATTTAATAATGCCAATCCGGTATTCGTTGCAGCACCATCATATATCCAACGAATTCTAACTCCTCTTGCATAAGCACTATTTATTGCATTGGCAATATTGGCATAACTACCCTGTATATACTCATATTGTGCAATATCAATAGTATATAAGGCGCGATTAATATACGCACATAACGTATCTGCCATACAGTTATTTAAATAAACAGCAGGTATTCCTGTCCTTACAGATGTATCTACAGGTTGTGTAAAATAATAAGTAAAATAGTTT
>CAIWXG010000188.1 GCA_903916555.1 uncultured Bacteroidota bacterium | reverse complement strand
TACGATATATTTTCCCAGAGGAGCTTATAGCCCATTTTGACATTGTATCAGTTTTGGAGCTTGGCGATGTAAAAGCAAAAGCTGATTATTATGAGATCGTATTTGAAGAAAAGGCTATTAAACCTGATGGAATAAATGCAAATGACTATGAGTCCAAAGACTTTGTTTCCAAGACAATACAGGATTTTCCGATACGTGGACGTGCAGTGTTTTTAGTTATAAAGAGACGAAGATGGCGCAATAAAGACACTGGTGCATGCATTAGTAGTGACATTAGTTTTATTGCAGAGGGTTCAAAATTTACTAGAGAACTCGCTGATTTTTTAAAAGAATGAAGTCGAGAAGAGGCTAGAACCCATCAGTACTATAGCCAACTATTATAAAGTTGACAAGGATAAATTACGCCGGTCTTACAAAAGGACATTAAGTAATTTTGATAAATGGGAGCAGAAAGGACATGCAGAAGACTATCTAATTTATCCGGAAAATATAAGTTCCCGCTTAGCCATTGATGAGATATGAAATTATTGGAGGTAAAAATAGTATAAAAATCCGTTATTCACATATTTAGTATACTTCATTTCATTGTGCAATAACTGCTCAATTGTGCAATTATTATGTACTCCATTTCCCACCTTTTTGCCTTAATTTGCATTACGGCAGCCTTATTAGTTTGCTGCTGTATAATAGTTTGTTTAACTCTGCTCAAAAAAATATATAGTTACCATCGCTTACTTTAAATTAAATACAGCCAAATTGCAATCCTGTTTCAAAAGCAAAAATGCAGTTGAGAACAAGGACTTCATGCAGTTATAGAAATTAGATACATGAATACTTTTTGTAACAATGTTTCATGTATATTTACATAGGTATATCTACTCTTATTTGTTTTGAAAATACTTTGCCATTTTCATCTTTACCGTCTATTTTCCACATAACCGAACGCAACATTACCGTTAATGGTTTTTGAGTTGGGGTACGGGCATTGCCAACACTATTAACCCATTCTTGAACCTTTTTATGATTCATTCTGCGTTGAGTGGCAGCTCTTAAAACTGCATTTTTAATAGCTGCATTACTTGTTTTAGGGTATTGAAGCGATTCGGGGTCTAAGCCCTTTACAGGGAAACTGTTTGGTCCGCCCTTTATAGCCTCCCAGTTGGTAGTAACTGTTAAAGATTCTAATGGTAATGTGCCAATTTTATTTTTAATGCCCACAACAGACTGGTATCTTTGTGATACTTTACTAATTGTTCCTTTTGTTCTTGTTCTTACAATTGCACCGTCAATTGGTCCGTTAAGCCAAGTATAAACTGCACCATTTGCACCAATCAGATTAGGTTTTCCGGCAAGCTTCGCATTAAGATTGGGAATAATAATCATTACTTCTTTAAATTCAGCTTTTAAACCCGGCACATTGGGTACTGGTGTAGCTGCCGGAGAAACAGGAGTTACTGTTATAGCGGTTTTCTTAATAGTGTCTTTTACTGCTACCTGTGTATTTGAAACGGTGTCTGGTTTTACGGCCGGAGGTATATCCGGTTTTAAATCTGTAACCAAGTCTAACAACTTTTTAGGGTCTCGTTCTGTTACTATTGTAGTAGAATCACCAAGTACAATCGCACCATGATTAATAGCCTTATTACTATTATTACAAGAAAAACATATAATTGTAAAGCATAAAAGCCAAACACATTTTGGGAAACGGAAATTCATAAATTTCATAATTCACATACGAAAGTAAGTAATAAATAATGATTTGTCTAAAAAGACATTAATTTTTGTATTGTGTCGTTTAAACGGGAATTTGCCAAAAAGTTTTTTTCCAATTCTATTGCAAACGGTATGGGTGTGTCTAAACTGGCACAACGCAATACAGGTGCATCAAGATATTGGAAACAATGTTCTGCAATCCAAGCAGCTAATTCACCGCCAATGCCACCAGTAAGGGTGTCTTCGTGCAGTAAAAGCACCTTACCTGTTTGCATTACAGTTGCTTTTATAGCATCGTAATCTAAAGGCAATAAAGTACGTAAATCAAGTATATCTATAGAAATTTCAGTATTTTTATTAGCATAATCTAAAGCCCAATGCACACCCATGCCATAGGTAATAATACTTATATCATTACCGGTTCTTACTTGTTTTGCTTTGCCAATTTCTATACTGTAATAATCGTTGGGTACTAAGCCCGAAATACTGCGATAAAGTGCTTTATGTTCAAAAAACAATACCGGATTAGGGTCTTCTATTGCTGCTATCAGCAGTCCTTTAGCATCCTCAGGCGTACTTGGATAGACAACTTTTAGTCCGGGAGTATGCACAAACCAGGCCTCATTGCTTTGCGAATGAAACGGTCCTGCCCCAACTCCCGCTCCGGTTGGCATTCTTATAACCACATCTGCATTTTGCCCCCACCTATAATGTATTTTTGCCAAATTATTAATAATTTGATTAAAACCAACAGTAACGAAATCCGCAAATTGCATTTCCATCATTGCTTTAAACCCTTTTAAGCTAAGCCCTAATGCTGTACCAACTATAGCACTTTCACATATAGGAGTATTTCGCACCCTGTCTTTTCCAAAAAGAGCTACAAAGCCATCTGTTACTTTAAAAGCACCACCATACTCGGCAATATCTTGACCCATTAATACCAAATTAGAATGTTTTTGCATACTCTGCTTCAAACCTTCAGTAATGGCATTAATAAATTTCATTTCTGTACTTTGGTTGCTTGTAGGGTGTATTACTTTATTGTTATTTACAGCATATACATCTGCTATTTCCTCATTTGTTTCGGGTACAATTGGTTTTGTGTCAAATCCCATAGCCAAACCATCTTCAATTTCTCTTTGTATCGTTTCTCTTAATGCTGCAATTATATCTTCATTTAGTATCTCTTCCAGCAACAAATATGATTCAAAATTACTTAAGGGGTCTTTTTTACCCCACTCTTCAAATAGTTCCTTGGGTACATATTTAACACCACTGGCCTCTTCATGTCCACGCATTCTAAACGTCATACATTCTACAAAAACCGGCTTTTGTTCGTTTATACAATATTGCCTCATGGCAGCTATAGTATTATAAACCTCCAATACATTATTACCATCTATGGTAATACCTTTCATACCATAGCCTATAGCACGATCTGCCAATTGCTTGCAGGCAAATTGTTCACTAATTGGGGTACTTAATCCATAGCCGTTATTTTCTATTAAAAAAATAACCGGCAAGCCCCATACGGCAGCCACGTTAAGAGCTTCATGAAAATCACCTTCACTTGTACCACCATCACCACAAAAGGCAAGGGAAATCTTATTTTCTTTCTTTAATTTATGTGCTAATGCAACCCCGTCTGCAATTGCCATTTGTGGCCCTAAATGCGAAATCATGCCACAGATGTGGTATTCAGTGGTACCAAAATGAAAAGACCGTTCTCTACCCTTACTAAAACCCTCTTTTCTGCCTTGCCATTGCATAAATAATTTATCAAAAGGCATTTTACGAGCTGTAAATACACCCAAATTTCTATGTAATGGCATAATATATTCATCGGCATCTAATGCCAATGTTGCACCTATTGCAATTGCTTCTTGCCCAATGCCACTGAACCACTTACTTATTCTGCCTTGCCTTAACAATACAAGCATTTTTTCTTCAATCATCCGCGCCCGCAATACTTCGGTGTATAGTTGTATTAATACTTCGTTAGAATATGTAGAGTATAAATCGAAATGCATGTTGCAAATTTAGTAACAAATTTATGCTTGTTGGCATATTTATTGAAATAAATAGACCAAAAAGGGCTTTAAAAGAATTTGATGAGTATAGCTTATTTCTATAAATATGCTAAAACTATAATTCCTGAATACATGCCAAAATTATGAAGGTATAATTTAAAAATTTAAACAATATTAATATATCTCATTTTGTGGAATTCTATGTTGCAAATTATTCTTAAATAATAGCTCTATTATATAAATATTTATTTAACTATATTTGCCGGCATACTTTGTAATTTATTAGGAGCATTAACGGGTTTACCATCCAGATTACAGGAAATAATGTTGTTGCAACAGCTCACTACTACTCCGTTTCCAGAGATGCCGGAAGAATACGATTGTGTTTTATTGCCTTTTTGTACAATGTTTGTTATTGCATAAGTTCTACTTGTTTTGGGCACTACAATTTTATAATCATAGCCCGGTATTAGAAATGCAGAACGTATGCCGGAATTACTGTACTGAGACATTATAGATAAACTACCTGTGTCGTTATCACCATTGGAATAGTACACAAGGTGGGTACTGTCTGTAATAATATCAAAAGCATTATCTTGTTTATACCTGTAAACAATTGCAGAATCAAAATCTGTTTTAGAAAATCCTACCGGATAAATACTAATAACGCCATCATTACATTCAATATTCTTAGAGCAAGAAATGAATAGTGTAGAAAGGCAAATAGCAACTAAACTAAACAATAATAATGGCTTTTTCATATTTGTATATTTTTAGAATTATACAACAAATAACATGCCGTAAAATGTTAAATTAGACAAACAGATAAAATTATGGTTTATTTGTTTTTAACCAAGAAAGTATATGTGTAGGGTCAAGCTCGTAGTAAGTACTTTTATATTCAATAACATTGTTATTAACCCAATATATTGCGGGTACACCACTTGTTTCGCCTTTCAGCAAGCCTGCATCTAATAAAGTATCAAATTCCGGAGAATGTTTGTATAAAATGTAGGGTAGGCTTTGTGCATGTGTTTCATCAAAAAACTGTTTTTGAAATATTTCATTTCCATTTAATACCATAAATATAGGTATTTCCGGGTGTTCGTGTTTTATTACCTGCAATAAATACGCTGCCTTTTTGCAATGCGGGCAGGTAAGGCTCATGAAAGAAACAATATGTTTTCCGGTTCGTAAATCTTCTTTTGGTGCTGGCGAATATTTATATAGTAATTCCATATTTATTGGTTTCCCACATTTTTCAGGACCGGTTTCTGTGTAAACATGGTTAAATAAAAAGGGCAACGACAATGCAACCGATGCTATTGGTAAACAAAGCCATTCTTGATGTTTATAGGGTTTAATTGGATATATAAAATATAATAGTACTACAGCAGCTATCATTATAACATTTTTCCATATTGCCGCCATTGGTTTCATAGCTATTTCGTTACCAAAACAACCGCAATTACCATTATCGCCTTGTTTTATAAGCAGTATAGCTAAATAGATAATAAATATTGTAAGTATTGCAATGATTGCCTTATAAGTAAAAGCTTTTAAATAGATATGGCTTAATAAAAAGAAGCCTAATAAAATTTCAAGCCCTATCATTAGCCTTGCAATAATGCCCGATACCAATATATTATTGATACCAAGGTCTAAAAATGTCCAATGGAAATTATCAAAAGCATTTTGATTAGGTACAATTTTGAAACCTTGAAACTTAATTCCCGATTTAGTATAGGCTGAATAGAAAAATACGCAAGCTATAGAAATAAGCAAAATGATGCCTATAATGCGTTTTACATAAAAGAAAACGTTTTTTACCTGTAGTTGTTCGGAGTCCATAAAATTACCCCACAAAATTAAGTATTTGCAATGCTAAAACCCTGAAAGAGTATTGTAAATCTTTATTAATAAAGATAGCACGTTTCTACAGTATATATATAGCTGTTGTAATATACTTTAGACTGTGATTTACATTGCGAATTCGCATTGTCTTTTGTATCCGTAATATCGTATTCTTGATAGGTAGTATCCGGCAAGCCGGCAGCACCGCTGTATGCAAGACTGCAATGGCAAATATATTTTTTTACGCAGGAACTGGTTGTCATTATTCCCAAAAAAACGAATGCCAAAATTAATACGGGGCGAAACTTCATTTAAGTAAATTTATTTAGGTACAAATATAGTTAGTTGAAATGAAAATTCAAAAAATAGGGTTTATGTGTGTAATAAAATTTTATGTATAATTATATAAATTGCTCAACGTTTCAAAATAATTCTAAATGTAGTACCCTTGCCCATTTCAGATTGCTTTACGTAAATAGAGCCATGGTGGTATTTTTCAATTATGCGTTTTGATAGTGATAAGCCTAAGCCCCAACCCCGTTTTTTTGTAGTAAAACCGGGTGCAAATACCTTTTTAATCTGATACGAAGGAATGCCCTTGCCATTGTCCTGCACATCTATTACAACTTGATGTGGTTGATTTATAACCGTAATATCAATAGTGCCTTGCCCTGCCATAGCATCTAATGCATTGCGTATCAGGTTTTCCATAACCCAATCAAACAAAGGACCGCTAATATTTATAGGTATTTCATCTTCAGTATATATTAAATTTATTTTTACTTTTTTGGGCGATCTAAGTTGCATATAAGCAACAATATCTTTTAGCCGAACTAATAAATTTTCATCTTCAAGTTTTGGGGTACTCCCAACCTTACTAAATCTCTCGGCAACAAGCTTTAGCCTATCCAAGTCTTTTTGCATTTCTATTACAGCATCTATATTTTCTTCTTTATCTCGTAAAAGCTCAAGCCAAGCCTCTATAGAACTTAAAGGAGTACCTAATTGGTGGGCGGTTTCTTTTGATAAACCTACCCAAACCTGATTTTGAATAGACCTGTGTGCTGTGGAAATAGTAATAAGTACAATAATTAAAAACACCAATATAATTGTTAGCTGCACATACGGAAAATACCTTAATTGTCTTAACAAGGATGATTCGCCATAATAAATAAAATTCTTGCCCGTACCCCACTCTACTGTTATTACAGGGTGTATTTTTTTATATTCTATTAATTTAGTAGCTATTAAATCAGTATAATTTACAGAATATTCAGAATCTATATTCTTATAATCAACAGTTTTACCGTCAGTTGTAGTTATAATTAAAGGTATAGAAGTATTTTGTGCTAATAAATTACTTGCAAAAGCTGTTTCTTGTATATTATTTGACGTAGAAAGTGTTTTTATTGCACCTGCTAGCTGTTCTACTTTCTTTTTTTCTTCATCTGCCAGTTTGCCGGTTAGTTGGCTTGTATAAAAAAGGGACGCCGCAACTATAATTAGTGCAACAGCAACAAGATATGTTTTCCAATTTAAATATTGCCTCATTATTAATGAAATGTTTAACGAAGAAAAGGTAAAAATATTATGATTTTGTTGGAAATACTATTATTTTTGCGATGGTAAAATTTTTATACTTCATGAGCGCTCACAAACACCAACAAGAAACAGTACATAACGATTTTCACGAGAATGATTTGGATAACCCGGCAGATATTGAATTGAATAAACCTTCAAAATCTCGCTTTTTATTCGTACTTTTCTTTTTTGGATTCTTTATATTTGCTTGGGCAGGTTGTTATAACTTGTACGAACATAAATTCCAGAAAAATGACGGTATTGCCGCACCCGATAATACCCTTTACGAACCCAAATATAAATAATATAGCTTATTTCTGCTATGATAGAATGCCATAAAGATACAGCGGTTGTAATATTAAGCTACAACGGCACAAAATGGCATGAGTTGTTTTTGCCAAAAATAGTGGATGAAGCATACACCGGTTATGAGGTAATACTTGCAGACAATGCATCTACCGATGACACGCTCAGCTACGTGCAATCCAATTTCCCGACCGTAAAAACAATTCATATAGATGTAAATCACGGTTTTGCTAATGGTTATTACGAGGCATTAAATCAAATAAAAGCAAAATACTATATTCTGCTTAGTGCAGACTTTGAAGTGACGGAAGGTTGGTTTAAGCCTTTGCATAAAGCAATGGAGCAGGATACCCAATTAGCAGCTTGCCAACCTAAAATAAGGTATTGGAAAGAAAGAGAAAAATTTGAATATGCAGGTGCCGGTGGTGGTTTTATGGATAAGTATGGCTACATGTTTTGCAGGGGTCGTATTTTCTTTGATATTGAAAAAGATAACGGACAATATGATGATAATATTGAGGTCTTTTGGGCATCGGGCGGTTGCTTGGTAGTTAGAGCAGATTTATATCATAAAGTAGGTGGTTTAGATATAGAATTTTATGCCCACATGGAAGAAATAGACCTCTGCTGGCGGCTTAAAAATGCCGGTTATAAGATTGGTTATGTTGGTAATTCAATCGTATATCATGTAGGCGGCAGTGTAATTAGTTATGGTAGCCCACAGAAGCTGTATTATAATTTTAGAAATAATCTTATTTTATTATTAAAAAACGAAAAGGGTTCTAAACTCTTATGGCTTTTACCTTTTAGACTTTGTTTAGATGGTATTGCCGGAATGCGATTGCTTTTCACCTTTAAGTTTACCGAAATGTTTACCCTTATTAAAGCACATTTTCATTTCTATGCTAAAATAGGTAAATGGCTAAAACGGAGAAAAGAATGCAAACAACATATCAACCATCCTAATACTGTTGGTATATACAATAAAAGTATTGTTTGGGAATACTTTATAGGCAAAAAAAAGAAATTCAATCTCTTAAATTGGAATACTAAAAGCTTATAGGGTTTTATGACACCCTCTTTTTTACTAATCTCTAACCTACAAAAAACTACTTCATCTTCACTAATTTCTTTACAAGTTCACCACCACCTTCACGCCTAAAAGTAACATAATAAACACCCGCAGGCAATGCACCTATATTTACTTTACTTGTTGCAGATAAAATATTTTGCTCCATGAGTTGTTGCCCCATAATATTGGTTATTGTAAAAGAAGTATAGGCTTTTGAATCCGTTTTTATAATCAATTCATCGGTAGCGGGGTTGGGGTAGAGTTCGGTTTTGGTGGTGGTAATTGGTTGGGTTATTTTTGTTGTAAGGCAACCAACAGTGTTTTCTACATAATTAGTCATAACCACAGGGTTATCATCAAAGAAAATACCTGCATGGTTAAAAATATTTGTACCGGATGCAGTACTTGCTATTGTATTGATACTAAAAATAACCGTTCCATCGCAATGCCCGAAATGGCTGCTATCTAACAGGTTTATACCTGCGAAATCAAACTTTACTATGTTATGATGAATACTTGTATCGTACCACCTGCTGGTGTTCATGGTATGAGAAGCTGCAACTATTCTTAATGAATGAGAATTTACATAATCACTAAGCGTATCCATTACATAAATATTATGGGCAGTATCATTACCCGTGTTTTCAAAAGATATGGTGTATTGCAAATTGGTACTTGTACCTTCTGGAAAACAACCACCGGGTAAAACTGCCATTTCATTGGGGTCATAAGACGATCTTACAGTATCTATTCGGTTAATATAGTTATTTGTGCTGTCATAATCACCAATAGTTGGAGTAATAGCACCATTACTCATAACTGTATCTCCTGGAATTAGCAAGGTACCAGAAACTTCAAGATGAACAGACATTAATTGAGGGGAATTTACATAAGAAAGGGAACTAATATCCCAATTAATAGTGTTTCCGATAACTGAAGTTGGAGTTGGGTATGCTTCTACAAAATTAAAAAGAGGGCTAAAGTTAAAAGTTAAAACTGAACTTTCTGGAGTACAAAACGAGTTTCCGGAAATAAAATTATAATCTTGAATATGCATACCTGTACGATTACTCGAATTTACCCATAAATCAAAATTGGTACCCGTATCGCAATTAACTGCAAAATATTTAGTTGTTTGAGTACCAAATACTAAAGTATCATAAATTATGGCAGTAGATGGGCAGGAAATATGAGTACCGGCAACTGTTGATAATACTCTGAATGAATATATATCACCAGTATTACCATAAGCTAAATAGCTGAAGCCTGAAGTTGAAGAAACTGTATCTACAGGAACACCATTTGAATCAATTTCTGTTAATGTATTTTGATTAAAATAACTTTCTGTACTATCTTTAATGCAATTCCCATTAGCATCTAAATAAAATCTAATGTTTAAATTCTGGCAAAGGGAAAGATAATATGAATAAGAAATACTGTCAACAGCTATTGCTCCATCATATAATACATGTTTTATAGTATATGTACCTGATGCTGAATATTGCTCAGAAAAATTGGCAATGCCAATGCTGCCATAAGTAGAAACTATAGTATCCAAATAATGTCCATTACCAAAATAGGTTTTAATATGCTGTCCGGTAGAAAAATTATTTGTATTTAATGAAAAATTAAAACCAGTGCAAGTGTTATCAATAAAAACCGAAAAACTATCTGCTACAGAGGATGGAATACCTAGTGCAACTTTACGAATACGGCTATTTCCTTCGTCAGTAATGTATGCATTCCCGCTCCAGTCAATAGTAACATCGAATGGATAATTTAACTCTGAGGCTGTTGCATCAATTCCATCACCGCTGTAACCTGCCGTTCCATTTCCTGCTACTGTTGTAATTATTCCACTTCTATTTATTTTACGAATACGATGATTATATGAATCTGCAATATAAACATTCCCACTTTCATCAACTTCTACACTATTAGGATGATTTAGGTAAGCTAATGTTGCTGCTCCACCATCGCCTACATAACTACCTAAACCAGCCATACCACTTCCTGCAAACGTGGTAATTATCCCAATACTATTGACTTTACGAATACGATTATTACCATTGTCAGCGATATAAACGTTCCCGATTCCGTCAACGGCTACTCCTGTAGCATCATATATCCTTGCAGCTGTTGCTGCACCCCCATCCCCACTGAAACCATTATGTCCATTTCCTGCAAACGTGCTTATTATGCCACTTGTATTTATTTTACGAATCGCATAATTGCCCAAGTCAGCTATATAAACATTCCCAACTCTGTCAATGGCAACACCTGTGGGAAAATATAATCCTGAAGCTGTTGCTGGACCTCCATCGCCAAAAGATCCACTGACCCTGTATCCTGCAATCGCACTAATTATCCCGCTATTGTCTACTTTACGAATCATGCAATTGCCATAGTCAGCAATGTAAACATTCCCGATTCCGTCAACAGCGACACCTCTAGGTAAACTTAACTCAGCGGCAGTCGCTGCACCGCCATCTCCACTGTAACCTAGAGTTCCATTTCCGGCAATCGTGCTAATTACGCCACTACTATTTATTTTACGAATACAGTTATTGTTTTCATCAGCAATGTAAATATTTCCACTTCCATCGATAGCTACAGCATAAGGATGATTTATTTGTGCTGCTGTAGCGGCAGCACCATCACCACTGAAACCACCTACTCCATTTCCTGCAATTGTACTAATAATACCTAATTGTGCAAACACACAATTCCCACTAATTATAGCTACAAATAATAAACTCAAAAGAGTACTAATTTTCATAAAATTATATTTAAATGTTTACAATAAATAATTAAAATATTTTTTAAAAAATATTTTAATTATTTATTGTATGCTGTTTTAAACTATTTTGTGCCTTGTAACCGTCAATTTAAAGTGCTAATATATTAATAATTGACAACCAATTGATACATTGCAAAACAGGTCTATTCAAAAAATATTTTGCCTTACAAAAACTAAATTTATAATTATTTTTGCACATTATACAGTTTTTACACAATTATTTTTAAAAATTGTTTTATTTTTTCAAAACGTTAGTAAATATTAGAAAAAGTTATTGTTATAACTGTTTAAATATTTTTGATATTATAATTGTTTGTAAAATAAATTATGACAAAAAGGGTTCTGTTAGGCGCGAAGTTGAACCGTAGAGTAACACAGATTGGGTGGGAAGTTTAAACATAGAGTTACACAGAGTATTTCAATTTAAACACAGAGATTCACAGAGTTAGGTATATGGTTTCACAAAGTAAATTAATATGTATGTACAAAACTCTTCCAATTTTATTTACGAATATCAATTAAATAGGGCACAATACGTTGTTCACTATATATATACTTGGGTCGGTTAAACTAATTTAACATAAATATCCTTCCCGTCATTGCGAGGCACGAAGCAATCTTAAGCAAGAGCACCATTCCTGACACCTATACGAGATGCCCCGTTCTTCCGGATTTTCCGCAGAGAATCTGGAAGTGAAAATGAAACTCCTTCTGAAGGCATTTAAATAACAAAGCTAAATAAAAGTAATGAAATTCTTAGCGAAATACCTCTTTCATTTAACTTCAGTTCTTCAAATACTTTCACAGAAAGGGTATATTCTTACTTCTTGATGCCCTACTCGACCATAAAGAAGAACGATGTGGCTCACATAACATTGTCTTTTTGAGCTTTTTTAGTATTATACTCAGCCCAATACTTTGCCGTCATTCATCACCAAATTTATATCTACTATATCTTTATCCACATTCAAAATAGCTCATTTCCTCAATAAAATCTAAGAAGGGGTATTTTTCAAGAAGACTGGAAATTTTAGCTCGGTAATTTTCTTTAAAGTGTTTGTTGGCAGTGGTTTCCGGGAAACGCGGGCGGTGCGAACGGGCTGTAACTATATCTTGCACCTGTTTCATGAGTATATGTTCGCTTGGCTGTATGCAGGTTTTTATAAACTCTTCCCATACAAAAGTTGTTGCCATATAATTGGGGTGTACAAAGTCTATATCATAAAAACGATAATCTCTTAAAATATCAATAACCAGCTCGTAAGCCGGAAAATAAAAGGTATTATTAAATTGTTCGCATATAGAATGCACTGCTTCTATCAGTCGTCCTTTACTGCGGTTATTTTCTACCACACCATCGCGTATGTGCCTTACCGGGCTTATGGTAAAAATAACATTTATATTGTTGTTTATTGAAAATAAATTTTGCAGCGTATTGCTAAGAGCTTCAATAATTTCGTTTGTAGTAAGCAGTTTTTTTTCAAACCACTGCGAGGGTGCTCTATGGTTATTACTAACAGGCTTACCTGTTTCTTTTAAATAATATTGAAAAGCAGAGCCTAAGGTAATTATTAAATAATCAGCTTTTTTAATAAATTCACTGGCATTCGCTTGCGAAATATTAATTTCATTTAATGCAGTTGCAGCATCAATATTCGAAAACCGGGTGTGATGTTCCCAACTATTCCATATTTCATTTAAATAAAAAAGGTCTTTTGTTGTATATAAATGGTTGTTTATGTAAGTGTTTAAACTATTGGCTACACTAAGCGGATTAAATAAAATGCCATGCGGATTAGAAACTATCTTAAATTTATGTTGTAATAATCTATCGGCAATATGTTCTGTAAAACAAGAGCCAATTAGCAATATATTATCTGTATATTTGGCTTGTTTTGGCATTGCGGCAATATCTAGTTTCATATTTAATTGCATAGCTTATAATTTTATTAAAATGAATAAATCTCCAAATCTATTAATAAACGGTATCAAAACAGGAATAACCTTTTTGTTCTTGTCTTTAATTATTGTAAGCTGTCGCAAGCCACAGGAATTAGTTTATCAAAAAGTTCAGAATTTTCAGATTATGGGTGTCGGCTTATCCAAGTCAACTGTTTCTTTGGATATAAAATTATACAATCCCAATCATTTTGCAATCAACCTTAAAGAGGCAGATATAGAGGTATTTGTAAACCAGAGATTTGTAGGTAAAGTTAATTTAAACAGTACCCATTACACCATTCCCAAATTAGATACCTTTCTTATGCCTGTTAATGTGCAAGTAGATATAAAAAACATTATTCCCGATGCTATAGGCTTATTATTTAATAAAAAGATTGCCATAAAATTAGATGGTGTAATAAAAGCAGGTAAGCATGGTGTTTATTTCCCTATACCCATAAAATATGAGGAAATGAAGGAAATATAAAGTTTTAAAACTTATTTTTCCACATCATACTCTCCATAGGTTTATTAGTACGTTCGGTATATTTAGCACCTTCTTTTGTATTATATTTATTTAATACCACACCTTCTGGCGGAAAATAAATAAGTTGCCCAATAGGCATACCTGCATAAATTCTTACCGGTTGCACACAAGATATTTCTAAAGTCCAAGCATTGCAAAAACCAACATCACCTTTGCCGGCAGTAGCATGTATATCTATGCCCAACCTGCCTGTTGATGACTTCCCCTCCAAAAACGGTACATGTGCATGTGTTTCGGTATATTCTAGTGTTACACCTAAGTAAAGAGTACCCGGTTGCAATACAAAGCCTTCTTCGGGTATTTCGAAATGAGTAATTGTATTGTGTTTACGGGCATCAAGCATGCGGTCGTTATAGGTGGCAAGGTATTTACCCAAATGAACATCATAAGAATTAGACCCCAAATTTTTGCGGTCATAAGGTTCAATTACGATATTTCCATTTTCAATTTCTTCCAGAATACGAGAATCAGATAGAATCATAATGCAAAATTAATACAATGGTTTGGTATTGAGAATAGAAGTAATTGGAATATGGAAATAAAGAAGTAATGTAAAAATGAAGTAAAGTAATCTATATATCTTCAAAATAATACGATTTAAAACCTATAGCGGCATTTATACTGGCTTGCGTGCCTTTTGCAAATATACCATAAATAGTAGAGCCTGTGCCACTCATAGCAGCATATAATGCCCCTTGCTGATACAATTGTTGTTTAATATCCGCAAGTTGTGGGTGTAAATTGAAAATACCGGATTCAAAATCATTAAAAACAAAATTTCGCCAATCGTGTATAGGCAATTCGTTAACTTTACTAAGGTTAAAAGCAGCAACTTTAGGAATTATAGTACTAAAAGCAGCAGTTGTAGAAATAGAAATATCCGGACAAATTAATTGTAAGCTATAATTTTTTAAATCAAGTGCTATCTGCTGCAACTTTTCACCGCGTCCTGTTGCAAACATTGGTTTATTGTAAATAAAAAACGGGCAATCACTACCTAATTGCAATGCATATTTTGCTAACTCATCTGTGTTAAGCTGTAAATCAAAAAAATCATTAAGCAACTTTAACATAAAAGCCCCGTCTGCCGACCCACCTCCTAAGCCGGCACCCATAGATATTACCTTATTTAAATAAATATCAACAGCTTTTATTTTATTGGGGAACTCCTTTTTTAATAATTGCAATGCTTTAATTATTAAATTATTGTTTTTA
>CAIWXG010000187.1 GCA_903916555.1 uncultured Bacteroidota bacterium | reverse complement strand
TAAGGACTGGGATAGCCCTATTTACGCAGGCGACAGGTTAGAGCTCTATTCCGCGCTCTTAATTGATCCCAAGACGGTGCGTCGCAAGAAGGCCAATCAAAACCAGGATGCCAAAACCCCAAAACCCCTTATTTATTTATTATATTAATAATTAATTAACTAATGAATTTAGTACACACAATCTATAATTTATAAATAAATTTATAATTTTCAACTCATTAGCTGATAGCAAGACTAGCATAATTAATATTAGCATCCTTTTTCACAACAGTAAAGTGAATCTTCATATTCTTAGCATTTACTACATAATAAAATAATGTTTGTAAACTGGTTTTCAGCCATAGGTTGATTTTTTAAAGCAAAAGTATGAGTTTTATCACATTTATTTCCAAATTCCATTTCCTAATTAATATTAAAATTAGAATCAATTTAATCTTCACATTAAAATACTTAATTTCCACACTTTAGTTGAGTTATTTAATTGGTTAAGTCTTAAATTTGTTCATTTTATAATTAAACTTATTTATTTAATTTTTGCATCTACTAACAAAGATATGATATACAATCATGACTGTCAAGATTCTTTCTCAAAAATGTTTCAAAGCATCTTCCGCATTCAAGTTCAAAATTAGGACACTCAAACTATTGATGTTATTTTAAAACCCCTCTTTTTAGTTATACAAGCCGGCAAAGGTTACACTACAGTTCAGCTTCAGGACAGTCTTTTTAATGATGATCTTACATATTCATTCTTTTTACTAATTGTTTACAAAACATACACTCAATTCTTGCTCCAGGACATTTTTACTTATGGACTTCATGGTTACATTTTTGGAATTCCGCATCACAATCAAGGCATTTTTTTATTCCTAAAGAGCATTCATAATAATGCTATTAGCTTTAATGAAGAGTTTAAATTAAAGTTCCACATTTTTATGGACAATAAGCTATTTTCTTTAAGCATTAAGGCATATGAGAAATATATTCGCTTAATTTTATAACCTATCCTTTTTTATGACATTACTGTTCCTCACAAATTACCTATAAATCATCTCTTATTTATAATAAAAGTTTATTTAACTTTTTTGGTTCATTAGTTTTTTATTTACAGCCAGCACAGTTTATTTTTTAATTTTTTTTTAATTGCTAACAACAATCATTACACATTATTGAATCTTCACATTATTCACAATACAAAGGCTCATGTGCAAATTAATTACATATTTTACATATAAATTATGAACTCTATTACATATTTTCATTTGAAATTTTAACTCTGTTTATAAAGGCTTTAGTGTCATCTGTTGAAACTTTAAGTTGCTTTTCAATTTCATCTTCATATTTTTCTTATCTTTGGATTTCTCCTTCGACGTATCCGATTTCTTCTCTTTGCCGTCTTTGTCTTTATCGGCGTCTTTCGAATCTTTCTTCTTCTTCTTTCCCACTCACTTTTGGCTTTCCCATCTCCCCCGAAAGCGCGGGAGGAGGATCGGCATGTCAAACGTCGTGCAGCGCGCACGATCC
>CAIWXG010000186.1 GCA_903916555.1 uncultured Bacteroidota bacterium | reverse complement strand
TAAATAATATAAATAATAAATTAAAATTATTTACAATAAAATAGCAAAAATCTATAACACAATATTACGAAAATTAAATTGAAGTAAAAAATAAAAATATTTCTTTCAGCTAATTTTTTTAAGAAATTTTGAGAGGAAAACAAATGTCGATACTATCTAATTAGGCTTTATTTATAATATACTCGTAATTAATAGTTTGCACATTCACCATGTTTATAAAACCAATGTATTCTGGAATCTCTACGAACAACCTGAGATTTAAAAATTAAATTATCATCAAAAACAGCAACCCAACCATTTTTTAAAGATACTTCATACCCCCATTTATCAACAAATTGTTCCGATTCTATTCCCACCTTTGGTATATCTTCATACGCTGTACCTACTGCTAATGTACCTATTACAAAACCAGAATCGCGTGTACTTACAAAATGTACCCGCTTTCTGTCATTTACTGTTATTTGAAATATTACATGTTCTATTTCTACAGAATAACCTTTTCTTATTTGTGATGGTCCCACAACAACTGGTATTTCATTGTATTTACCCAATTTTACAGTATCACATAAATCAATATTTAATTGAGCATTTACTGCTGTAGTAGCAAAAACCAAACAAAAAAGAGCAATAATAAATTTCATATTTAATAATTTTATTTTTATTTATCTAAACTTAATTCTAATTGCAAATGTAATACGAAATAATAATTATTTTCCTTTTCACCTACTTTCCTTTTTTTTATTTTTAGCTTTATTTTTAAGACAAACACACAATGTATAATTTAATTATATGCTATCTTTACATACCTTTTTATAATCTTTCATAAAAGCATCAAATAACAAATTACCTAACTTTTCGGCACCCAAAAAATTAGGATGTATATAATCTTTATTTGCTAATGAAGGTATATTATCTGCCCAATTTACAATTGTACCCCAGCCACCCATACTTGCATACATATTAAAAAAAGCAGCATTGTTATTGATAGCTAATTCTGCTTGTGCTTTTAATAAATTATTCATTCCTACTGCCGTTTTCCAGGTTTCCTCATATCTAAAAGCCCTGTCTGATGTACTTACAATTAAAAACTCCGAATTAGGCATTGCTTTTCTTAATTTATTTACTACTTTCATAATATGGCTGCGATACCAACTGTAGTCAACATCATTGGGTCTAAACATTAAGTTGGCTCCATATTCTAATACTACTAAATCATAATTGTTTTCTTCATTTACATTAACTAAAAAAGCTGAGTCTAACTTGCCTAATTCTAAACCTGTAATTCCTCTAAATGAAAAATTATCTACTACAATTCCAGATTGTGGTTCTAATGAAATACCATATATAGGAAAACTATCATCCTCTATTGTAACATTAATTTCATGGTCTGTACTTGTATCTAATACCAGCCTATTAAAAAGTTTACCTGCCTTATATTGTTTGGCTTGTCCATTTACTGAAATTTGAATTTCTCCTTTTGCTTTTCCACATAGTAAGCATTTTTCTATGTGTTGTATTGTATCAAAAATTGTTTTATCGCTTAAAATAATCGTTCCGTTCTTTGTATAAAATGTATGGCCCGAAAGAAAAAGCGGGGCTTTTAATATATTCGACTTAAAACTCTCTTCTTTCCAATCTCCTTTCCATTTATGTGTAACGGTGTTTCTAAAACCCGCTGTTATTGACGTTGCAGGTACAAAACCTACTCCAAAACCGCCAAAATATTGTTGAATTCGTTTTCTAAAAGATTTCGTTAATAAATCGCCCTCAATTATGCTATCGCCAAGCCATGCAATTCTAACTTTCTTTTTATTGCCACGAGACAATGTAAGTAATTTTTGCATAAATTTAGGTAATGCAGCAGAATTAGAATCATTATTAAAACTAATAAGTTCTTTTGCAGTTAAATATTTTACAACTTCTTTTTCTACAATTACAGGGTCCTTAATAACTTCTAGTGACGTATCGCTTTTATTAATTAAGTAATTTGTAAATGAATTTGAATCCTCGATAGAACTATTTTTGGTAGGTAGTTTCGTTTCTAAAAGTACATCAGAAACGATACTGATATTGTTTAAGGACAGTGCATTATTTCCCGATACAGATATATAAACGGAATATAGCAGCAATATAAAAGTAGTTAATAATGTAAACTCAACTACTTTCTTATTATAATTCTTCAATTTTTATGCGGGTTATTAAATTACTTACAAACATAAGAAAATTCAAAGACGGTTAGCATGAATTGTAGTTAATATTCTTTTTTCCCATATTAATGGTAATTCAGAATAACCGGTTTTACTAATTGCTTTTATCCAGAGTTTTACATCTTTTTTATTTTTTAGTTTAGGATAAAATGCCTTATTGGATACTAACTCACAAAAATCAATATATGATTCAATCTCATTAGCGTACTGTTTATACTTTGTTTTATGTCCGTTTTTATATTTTACAGCGTTCTTACCAACTATGCCGAAATGGTTATTCAGCTTTTTTGCCACAAAACCATCTCCGGCTGATGACTCTACAATTGCAACTGCTAATATTATTGATGTTGGTATGTTATATGTTTCAGACAGAATGGTAGCCAATAGTTTATGGCTTTCTATATATTCTTTGCTTTGTGCCCATGTTGAAAGCAATAGCAGTTGAAAGCAAAAAAACAAAACAAAACATCTATATATCTTTAATAATACCAAATGTACAAATTTAATAAAAAAATAAATTGCAAATTTAGTAATAAATAATAATTGCTATTCTTTTCTTATGTTAAAATTATTTAAAATACCAATATTTCATACCAAAAGTAACTTATATGGTCTTTTCTATTTTCGCAATTTCATCAAACCCTAAATCCATTATTTCATAGCCAATATCTTGTTGCCAAGTATAATGCCACCATTCTTTCTCTAATGTTCTAAAACCATGTTTATTCATTATATCTTTCAATAATTTTCTATTGTTTTTTGCTTTTATAGAAATATTTTGAAAACCATGATGAGCAGAATCTGTGAAATTATCAAAATTTGTACCCATGTCTAATTCCTTACCTGTATTAATATCTGTAATCGTTAAATCTAATGCAATACCTCTATTATGATTACTACCTTTTTTAGGATTAGCTACATAATGCCTATTAGGTGTTAATTGCCACATTTTACAAGTAATATTATATGGGCGGTAAGCATCAAAAATTTTCAATGTCAATCCTTTTTTTAGCAATTCATTTTCTATATTTTTCAATTCTTTTGCAGGCTCAATATGTAAATATGCTTTAGGATGCTTATATAATTCCACTCCCGTAAAATTATTCTTTGTGGCATAAGGCATATCAATATGTATTTCGGGAATGTATTTTGCAATGTCTATTAAATCTTTTTTGGGATTCTTTTTTACAGCTTCTTTAAATTGCTCAATAGTATTTATCTTTTGTATATAAATTATAGTTTCTTGTGCAATACAATTATTTGTAATGCAAAACAATATGAATGATAAAAATACTTTCAATGAATTATATTTTAAATAAATAGTAATTTTTAATGTTTCAGGTCTTTATCTTTTTCTTTAAACATTTTTATTGCTAAAAGAGCCTGTTCTATTATCTCATCTTGTTTCATTGCAAAAAGTGGGTTTGAAGATGAAATTTCAGCATTATCATTAGTTAGCCACTTATTTAATTTATTTTC
>CAIWXG010000185.1 GCA_903916555.1 uncultured Bacteroidota bacterium | reverse complement strand
GACCTACCATATTATAAATCCTCACTTCACACCCCATAGCACCCTCAATAGTAAAATTATCTTTTGCAGGGTTGGGGTATAGTTGCAGATGCTCGCCATTGCCCAAAGTGCCGAAGCCTAAGGGAAACACGCTTACTATTACTGTATCGGTGGTTATTGTGCCGCACAAATCCATTTCTACAATATAGGTGGTGGTTGCGGTGGGGTGAACTTTAATACGCCCACCACTATCTATTTTTGCCGGCTCGCCAAGCACATACCAGTAGCAGGGCATACCTTCGCCATTGCTGTCGCAACCTATATAAGTACTGTGTCCGGTTGTAACCCAAGTATCCGGCCCGGCAGTTGCATGTGTACCGGTAGCTATTACACTCACATCATCAATAATATAATAGGCATCGTGACCTCTATGAAATGTATCTATTGCCGTTGTACCGGCAATACCAAAAAAGTTACCGATAGTCATAAACTTTTCTGTGCCGTTGGCAATAAAACTGCCCTGTATTTTCATCCAATTTACGGTATCAGCTCTTACTGTGCTATCTACTATTTGCGGATGGTATTCTGTTTGGTAGGTGCTACAATGAATAGCTGTAGCTGTATCTATGGTGCCGTCATCAAAATAGGCTCCTATATGGTTGGTTGCATAAGTAGATGTTGGATTGGCTAACACAACATAAAAAGTAACACAGTAAGACTGCCCGATTGCTAAAATAGAATGCAATCGTCCCTGCAAATAATTAATTTGAAGACCTGCTGCCCAAGTATCATAATACATATCCATGCCCATTAACGCATCACCTGTGCGGGGATAGTGATTGAAGTAAGCTGCGTGAGGTAAGGAAAAACCACCGGTACCACATATATTATAATATTCAGGCAAACAGTAAGCAGTACCCAAAGCACTGGAACTTGTATCAATGCCACTCCAATATCTTGCATTAGCAACCTGATCTAGTTCATAAGGACATGATGAAAATTGTTCAAAACTTGGATTTTTTACTAAGTTAATTTGTGCATAAGAATAATTACAAAAAAACAACAATAATATGAATATCGTTTTTTTCATTTTAAATAAAATTAATAAGAGCAGCTAAAAATAGCTGCTCTTATAGTTACGAATTATTTTTTATTCATTATTTTTAGTAAACTTTCTTGTGCCAAAGGGTGGTAATTATTGCGGTACTTCGTAAAGATTGCTTTTGCCATGGTGCTGCCTTTTTCAGTTTTCATCATTTCGCCATATAAGGGTTCTAAGAATTTCCGTCTGCCTACAGTGCTCAAAAATGTATCCATAGCCGGGTAGGCTACCGTATAGTTATTTTTTATAGCTATTAAAAACCATAAATCGGCTACTTCTGCATTTTTAGATTGCGTAAATTTAAATACATTATCTAATTCTTCCATTTGTTTTAGAGCTAAGGTATCGGGCATTTTTCTTAAAAACTGCAGCCATTCGTGTGTTGTCCATTCTTTTACTGCTAATTGTTTTGCAGGCAAGCCCTGTAAAAAGTGTATTCTTTCTATATTTACCTTACTAAATCGTTCAGTGTCGGCACGGGGGCAATTATCGGGTATGCCGGGTGCATATACCCATTTATTTATTTGTATTTTATTAAGCAGTGCTGTATCTCCTTTTATTAAATTTGTATCTAAATAGTTCAGAAACTGTTCTGTATTCATTGTTTTAAAGGCATGCTCGTTAAAGTAGTTAGCCAAGAAGCTATCAAATTTGGGTCTGCTTACATTCAATTCTATCAATTTAAGAAAGTGAGAACCTTTTTCGTAAGGTATATCAGAGAAGCCGTCATCAGGGTCTCTGCCGTTAAGGCTGTCTTTAAGCCAGGTATCACGGCTTGTTGCACCTAATTCCTTTACATTGTCTATCAAATCCTGGTAACCCAATTCCCACAGCATATCTGTATAGCTTTTACCCATCATCTCTTCGGTTATTCTGCGTTCAAAATAATTAGTAAAACCCTCATTTAGCCAAAAATCGTTCCAAGTAGCATTCGTAACTAAATTACCGCTCCAGCTATGTGCCAGTTCGTGTGCTATTAAGCTCACTAAAGACCTGTCGCCGGCAAT
>CAIWXG010000184.1 GCA_903916555.1 uncultured Bacteroidota bacterium | reverse complement strand
TGTAATACTGCTTATGAGTTTCAAGTGCAAACAGTATGTTCATCCGGCACAAGTGCGTTCAGTGGTTCTACTACATTTACTACTTTAACTTGCCCTTGCAGTGTTCCAAGCGGTTTATCTGCCACCGCAATTACAACCACTACTGCTACCCTTAACTGGACTGCAGTTACAGGTGCTACCTCTTATAATATTCAATATCGCCAAACAGGTACTACCACTTGGAGTACAGCTACTTCAACAACTACTTCAACCAATATGACCGGTTTAACTTGTAATACTGCTTATGAATTTCAAGTGCAAGCAGTTTGTACAAGCACAAGTGCTTTTAGTGGCTCTACTACATTTACTACTTTAACTTGCCCTTGCAGTGTTCCAAGCGGTTTATCTGCCACCGCAATTACAACCACTACAGCTACCCTTTACTGGACTGCAGTTACAGGTGCTACATCTTATAATATTCAATATCGCCAAACAGGTACTACCACTTGGAGTACAGCTACTTCTACAACCACTTCTACAAATATAACCGGCTTAACTTGTAATACATCTTACGAATTTCAAGTACAAACAGTATGTTCATCAGGCACAAGTGCTTTTAGTGGCTCTACTACATTTACTACATTAACTTGCCCTTGCAGTGTTCCAAGCGGATTATCTGCAACTGCCATTACAACCACTACTGCTACCCTTAATTGGACTGCTGTTACGGGTGCTACTTCTTACAATATTCAGTATCGCCAAACAGGTACTTCTACTTGGAGTACAGCTACTTCTACAACCACTTCAACCAATATTACCGGCTTAACTTGTAATACATCTTACGAGTTTCAAGTACAAGCTGTTTGTACAAGCACTACCGCATTTAGTGCTTCTACAACATTTACAACACTAACTTGCTCTACAGGTACAGGTTCAACAGGTAAAATAAATATCTATTTCAATACACCTGTTGATAATTCTGTTTCTACAGGTGTTAATGCACAATATCTTAATAGTGCATTTGCAGATACTATTGTTGCATATATTAATAGAGCACACTACTCTATTGATATTGCACAATATGATTACAATCAAAGTACGAGCTATGCAAATATTGCTACAGCAATAAATAATGCCTATTTAGCAGGTAAAACAATTCGTTGGATATATGATGGCAGCCAATCTAATACCGGAATCGCATTACTTAATTCAGGCATACATACTTTAGCAAGACCGGTAGTTACTTCAGGAGCAATTATGCATAATAAATTTATTATTTTAGATGCAAATTCCACAAACCCTAACGATGCAATTGTTTGTACAGGTTCTGAAGATTGGGGTGTTACTCAATTTAATTACTCACCAAACAATATGGTTTTTATACAAGATTCAGCACTTGCACATGCATATACCGACCAATTCAATATGATGTGGGGTTCAACAACTGCCGTTCCAAATTCTAGCCTTTCTAGATTCGGTTCTGCGAAAACAGATTTAGGCAGACATATATTTAATATAGCAGGCAAAAGAATAGAACTTTATTTTAGTCCGGCTGATGGAACCGATACACATATTCAATCTGCAATACACAGTGCGAATACAGACTTATATTTTGGTGTATATACTTTTACAGACTATGTTGATGCAGATTCTATTTTAGCACGACATAATGCAGGTGTATATACTGCCGGCATAGTTGACCAATTTAGTATCGGTAGTTCTGCCTATACTACCCTTACAGGTACAGGTGGAATAAGCTCTATGCTAAAAACCTATACAAGTTCGTCTTATGTTTATCATAATAAAATGGTTATCGTTGACCCATCTAATGCATGCTCCGACCCTATGGTAGAAACTGGTTCTCATAACTGGTCGAATGCAGCAAATACCATAAATGATGAAAATATATTAATTATGCATAATGATACAATTGCTAATATCTATTATCAATCATTCTATGCTAATTATGTTGCATTAAGTGGTACTTTAACTGCAATAGCACCCTGTACTACACTTGCTGCAACTGAAATATTTGATGCAAATAGCTTAAATATTTATCCAAATCCTACAAATGATAACTTCAATATTTCTTATCATTTAACGAACGAACAAAATGTAAACATTGAAGTTTATAATATAGTTGGTCAGTTAGTGAATGGATTAGTAAGCAACCAACTACAAACACAAAATAATTATAGTTATACATTTAGCCTACCAACAAGTGGTATCTATTTTGTAAAATATACTATAGGTAATCAATCATTTACTAAAAAAGTAGTGAAATTGTAAAATTTTTAGTAGTCTAAAAAAGCCGATTGTAAATATGCAATCGGCTTTTTTAGTATATAAATTCAATAATATCCATATTTTTTGACAATTTTATAAATAAATGTCATTTTTATTGACTTTTTATTATATCTTTGATTAAAAATATGGATATTACATGATTTCCACAATCAATGCAAATAATTTTGAAAAAGGAAGAGGTGCACAACTCAATCCTAAAAATAGGTTTGTTAAACAAGAATATGTGCAAGAACAAATTGAATCTGTAGATATTTGGGAACAAGAGAAAAAAGAAACAGAATATATTTTTGACCATAGCAAAAACGTTGTATATAAAATTGAAAGCCCGGATGTAGGCATGCAACTATCATTAAATCCGTATCAGGGCTGCGAGCATGGCTGCATCTATTGTTATGCCCGTAATAGCCATGAATATTGGGGGTTTAGTGCAGGTAAAGATTTTGAAAGTAAAATAGTAGTCAAGAAGAATGCTCCATTGTTGCTTCGGAAATTCTTTGATAACAAAAACTACGAACCTAAAACAATTTCCTTATCCGGCAATACCGATTGTTACCAACCCATTGAACGTAAAATGCGGATTACAAGAAATCTGTTGGAAATATGCCTTGAATATAGAAATCCGGTAGGCATACTTACTAAAAATGCACTCGTACTGCGTGATTTAGATATAATACAAGAGTTGGCAAAACTAAACTTAGTAAGTGTAGCAACATCAGTAACATCTCTTGATGAAGATTTAAGGCGATTATTAGAACCACGAACTGCAACTTATCAATCTAGATTGAGGATTGTGGAGACAATGGCATCAAACAAAATACCGGTAGGTATAATGCTTGCCCCAATTATACCAAGCATAAACGACAGTCATATATCAAAGGTATTGAAAGCTGCAGCAGATGCAGGTGCTAAGTGGGCAGGCTATACAGTAGTAAGACTTAATGGTGCTATTAGAGAACTATTTAAAGACTGGCTTTTTAAAACCTTTCCGGATAGAGCAACAAAAGTATGGAATCAAATTAGTGATTGCCATGGAGGAAAAGTAAATGATAGTCGCTTTGGCAGTAGAATGGCAGGTGATGGTAAATTCGCTGAATTAATAAAAGACCAATTTTTGCTTTATTGCAAAAAATATAAACTTAATGAATCTAATACTAAACTTAATACAGAATCTTTTAGAAGAACAAATCAAAAACAACTAAGCTTATTTTAAAAATATTTACATTAACGTAATCAATTATATTTTTTTGCCTTTCCATTTGCCGCTTTTTAAATATACAAAAGACGCTATCAATAAACTAACCCAGTAAACAAACTCAGAACCCCAACATAAATATAAAGGACTACGCCAAAGCCATATTATAAAGTAGCAATATACTAAATATAAACCTACACAAGCTATTTCCATCGTTAGATTAATAATTGTATTTCCGGTACCTACTACACCATTAAAAACTACAGTAGCTACAGACATAATTACCGTAGCTAACATTATAACCCTTAAACTTGGTAATGCAAACTCTATTAATGTACCATCATTTGTATATAGAGAAAGGAAAAATCTTGAAATACACAAAATCCCAATACAAGTTATTAAAGCAAAAACAAAACTTACTTTAGATATTTTATATATAATACTCAATACCTGTTTTTCATTATTTTGTCCTATAGCATTGCTAACCAATGTATTGCAAGCTGTGGCTAATGCCCATAAACCAATACCCATAATACCGAATACATTTCTTAATAACATAGAAGCTGCTAAAGATTGATTGCCCAAATGTTCTATAAATATAAAAAATATTAACCATCCGCCTATACTAAACATAAACTGAACTATTAATGGCGAAGCAACACTTAGTGTACGTTTTGATAATTCAAAATCGAAATGCACATAATTAAATATTGGAAAAATAAAAGCAAATCTTTTATAAAAGAATATGCCTGCCATTGTAAGAAAATAAAATATTTCAGCAATCACAGATGCTAAAGCAGCACCGGTAAAACCCATTGCAGGCAATCCGAATTTACCGAATATTAAACTATAGTCAAAAAAGACATTTACAATTGTTGCAACTATTGCACCGTATATTAAAAAACGTGCTTTTTCTACAGATATATAAAAAGAACTGATTAATTGAGTAAGCATTAAAAAAGGCAAGCCCCAAATACGTATATAAATAAAACTGACACTTAATGATAAATTTTCGAAATCGTGTAAGCTATACCCAAACAAAAACGGGACAAACCACATTGTTATTAACATTAGCCCGAATGCAAATAATAAAGCAAGCATTATACCATTCGAAAATATTTGGGCAATACCTTCTTTATCATTTTCACCTGCTCTACGAGCCATTTGAATTTGCATTCCATTGGCTAACCCATACCCTATCATAGATAAAATAAGGTAAAAAACACTTGTAATACTATTTACAGCCAATTCTCTAACACCTAATCTACCCAAAAAAGCAGTATTTGCAAAAAAACTTATTTGCGAAATAAGCAAGGTTAATGAAATGGGTGCAGCTAACTTCAGTATTTGTTTCAGTGTTACAGATGCACTTTTTTCTTTCATTCACTATAAATTTTTAAAATATAAATATTTAAAAAGCAAAAAATCTAAAAAACAGACAATGATAATATAAAAAAGGCAAAAAATAGGCTTGAGTTATTTTTAAATTTACGAATCTTATTTTATTATAAAATACAATATAATTTAAATGTAACCAAAAATCAATTAACAAAATAAAATATACAAAATAAAAACAAGAACCTTGTCTATATTTGTAATTAATTAGTATGGATACGGAAACAAATAATAATGATTTACTACAAGTTTATAATGTAAATGAAGATGAAAATCTGCTTTTACAAGTTGATAAAGTAATCTGTATTTTTTTTCAGAGAGGTTTTTTAGCGGCAGGTTTTTCTGCCGGCAACGAATTACTTACTATTCGTTACAATGGCTATGATATAAACTACCCGGTTTATTCAATTAACTTTTATGAACAAGTAATAGAAATTGAACCCTTGCTTAATGACAAAGAAAAGGTAAAAGGTGTTTTTTTCCTTGGTGAAAAAAATATGATTGTCCCAAACGATTTATTTCAGGAAACCTATTCAAAAAACTGGCTAAAACAAATCCATTTTATTGAACAAAATGAGGTTATTGACTTTTACCCTTTAGACCAAGACAAAGCCTATTATTTACAAGCAATGCCCTTGGAAATTAAGGAATTAGTAAATAGTAATTTCATAAATGCTAAAATATTACCTTTAGCCTATTATCAGTTTCGAAAACCTCCAAAAGTTGGTTTGGCTTTGCAATGCTGTGTTACTAACGACCAAGTAGCAGCAACAATGCATATAGACGGACAATTAATGTGGCATAGTGTTTATTATTATACAGTTGCTGAGGATATTGTTTTTGAAGGGAAATTATTATGTAAAGAAAACGGATTTTCAGCTACAAAACTTACAATTTTATTTAATTCATTTACAGCATTGCAATTTAATCTTATTAATGACCTGACACAGTATTATCCCGGTTTAAAATCAGGTGAGGGTAATAGAATACTTACATCTTGGGATACATCTATTTCATTACTTCAACAATTATTGGTATGCGTATAGTAGGTGGTACATTTGGAGGCAGAAGATTTAATCCTCCTGCAAAAATACCTGCCCGACCTACTACCGAAGTAGCTAAAGAAGGTCTTTTTAATACTCTTGGTAATATTATTGACATAGAAGATACCAAAACACTTGATATTTTTGGTGGTACCGGTAGTATAACTTACGAACTTGCCAGCCGCGGGGCTATAGAAATGACCATAGTAGAACGTGATTTACCAAGTATTGAATTTATAAAAAAAACAATTGTAGAATTAGGAATTAGTAATCATGTAAACGTAATAAGAAACGATGTTTTTAAATTTATAAATCAAAATACAGAAAAATATAATTTTATTTTTGCTGGCCCTCCCTATGCTTTACAAAATATTGATGACCTCCCGGAATTGGTTTTTAAGAAAAACTTTCTATTGCCTGAAGGTATCTTTGTGTTAGAACATACGCCAAGAAATGACTACCAAAAACACCCTAATTTTATGCGTATGAAAAATTACGGAACTACTGTTTTTACTTTTTTTATTCAAACAAATAAATAATGGAAATGGAACGTATTTGCTTATTTCCCGGTACTTTCGACCCTATAACATTAGGTCATGTAGATGTTATTAATAGAGCAATACCACTATTCGACAAGTTAGTAATAGGAGTAGGTCCTAATTCATCAAAACAACCTATGTTTAGTGTTTATCAAAGAACAGAATGGATAAAAAATATTTTTACTCTTAATCCCAAAATAGAGGTAAGAGGTTATGAAGGACTTACCATTGACTTTTGTAAAAAAATTAACGCACATTTTATATTAAGAGGCATAAGATACATAAGCGATTTTGAATATGAAAAGGCTATTGCGGATATGAACAGAATGTTAGCTCCTGATATTGAAACAATTTTTCTAACTTGCTCCCCCACCTACTCTACCATTTCTTCTACACTTGTAAGAGATGTAATTAGAAATAAGGGTAATGCTCGTATGTTTTTACCTGCTGAAGTAATTTATTAATATTATAACCATGCAACCCAAAAAACTTCTTTTTCTTGGTTCTAAACCTATTGGGTATAATTGCCTTTTATATTTAATAAACAATAAAGAAAAATTAAATATTGAAATTACCGGAATACTTACCAGACAACGTTTAGAATTTGGGACGGATAATAACCTGCAAGAATTAGCTGTAAATAACGGGATTCCTGTTTTTGAAAATTTGAATGATTTGCCTGAATGTGATATTTTATACTCAGTACAATATCACGAAATACTTAAACAAAAGGATATTGATAAAGCAAAACAAATTGCAGTAAATTTACACATGGCTCCTCTGCCGGAATATAGAGGCAGTAATCAGTTTTCTTTTGCAATTATTGATAAAAAAGAAGAATTTGGTACCACTATACATAAAATAAACACTAAAATAGATAATGGAGACATTTTATTTCAAAAAAGATTTCCTATACCTGATAATTGTTGGGTAAATAAATTATATGATTTAACCTACAATGCATCTCTAAATTTATTTAAACAAACAATAGGTCATATTGTAGATTGTAAATATACACCGGTTTCACAAGAATTATTAGTACATAAATATGGCACTTCTTTGCACTTGCGTAGCGAAATGGAAGAATTAAAAAAAATAGATTTAAATTGGGATATTGAGAAGATTGAACGCTACATTAGAGCTACATATATGCCCGGTTTTGAACCTCCCTTTTGTTTTATTAATGGAAGAAAAATCCATTTTATGTTAGATAAAGATACATTATAATAGTCTTTACAAATTGTTTTACTATAATTTTAATTTTAAACTTTATGAGTGCAATATCGTCTATACACTGATAATGTATTAGGTATAAATTATAAAATATATAAATATTATGAATAAAATAGTACTCCTATTCCTTTCATTCCTTTGTTCGGTAAATGTTTCAATTGCACAAAACAATCAATTAAAATCAATAATTGACCCGGATGCCGACCCTTATGAGAAAAAAAACTATTTTATGGTTGGCTTTAATTATTTAAGCGATAATGTATATTTAGGAAGAAAAGACTCTGTACCATTACCATTTTACAGTCCATATATAGGTTATCATTGGCAGTCGGGTATTTTTGCAAAAGCAACAGCATCTTATGCCTCAGATAAAGGTAATAACCATTTTGATTTATTAGTATTAGAAGCAGGCTATGAACATAATTTTACTAAAGATATAAATGTTGGTTTGAATTTAAATAGATATTTTTATAATAAAAATAGTCATAGTATAAGGTCTAATACAGTAGGCGATGCAAGTATAAATGGACAATTTACAAACGATTATATTGAACCAACTCTTACTTTCGACTTAAATTTCAATAAAAAATCAACTGATTATGTTACTGAAATTGCATTAGACCACAATTTTAGTCTTAAAAATGGCACCATAAACATTATACCTACATTTACAATGTTTTTAGGTACACAAAACTATTACGATGAGTATTTTGTATCAAGACTAACAAAGGCAGACAAGAAAACGAAAGTTAAAAAAATAGTAGCTGATGCACAAAAATATCATCCACTAGATTATGAAATAAATACGAAAATAACTTATATGATAAAAAAATGGCTATTTGCGGTTACACCCACTTATGCTATTCCTGTAAGCTCGGCTATTATTACACTGCCTAAAAAAACAGTACAAGAAAAACTTACGCATAGCTTTTTTTTAGAAATTGATATTTGTTACAGATAAATAGCAAATTATTTTATTTTATAACTTGCAGGAATACTAAATGGAAATTCAAGAGGCAAATCAAAGTTTGCATTTAAAAATTTCACATCCAAAGACATAGAATCAACACCATTTTGAATATTCATAACCCTACTTTTAGATATTTTTCTTTGGTCTGAAATTTCGTAAGTTTCATATTGCATAATTGCTTTTGGGCCCAATGGGTTTCTTGTATTCATCTCACCGTTAAGCATTGTAGAATCAATTCTATTATATGTAATATTCTGAATATAGCTCGTATCTTCAACTTTAATTATCCAAGAAGTAGCATTTAATACTTTAGCATCTGTTATTTTGCCATTACGTAATGGCTCGCCAATAATTAAGTTTTGTAATGAGAAGAAATCTACTTTAGACGGCAATACTTTTGCTGCCTGCGATAATGGTAATTTTGTTACTTCTTTTTGTAAATAGTTTACCATAATAAAACTATCATTTGTAACTAAAATCCTGGCTGCTTGCACCATACCCCCCATTGCAGTAATTGTAATCCAAATTACACTATCTTTTCTTATTCTGAAATTGGCAGTAAATTCCTGACTTTCATCCCGTCCTTCAAAATGAATTTTTGCCTTACTTGAAAACGTATTATATATCATTCTTTTATTCCATACATATGTAAGAGTATCAATTAAATGATTATCTAATAAAGAATTATTATTTATAATAGAATCATTGTGATTCGGAATTAATTTCTTGGTATCAATTATTTCCGTTAATGTGTCGTTTGTTTGCTTGTTTATAATAGAATCTGTACTAATTGTTCTATCTTTTTTTTTATGTGCTTTTCTATGTAAAGTACAAGAACTGATTACAATAGATATTACCAAAAAACAGGCAACATAATATTTATTCATATAATTTTCCGTCTGCAATTTTTTTATCTAAAAGTGGGTTGTCTGATGCTTTTTCTTTAGCTTTTTTCCAGTTGTCTATGGCTTTATCTTTATTATTTAATTTATAAAATACATCCCCTAGATGCTCATATACTGTGGCATCAGCTCCTGAAAGGTTTTTATTTATTGCCTTCTCAATATAAATTTTAGCTTTTTCATAATCACCTGTTTTATACAAAATCCAGCCATAAGTATCTAAAAAGGTTGCTTCTTCCGGTCTTATTTCTAAAGATTTTTTAGACATTTTTTCTGCAATATCTAATTTTTTATTTCTTAAAGATAAATAATAACTATAATTATTTAGCACGGAAGCATCGTTAGGTTGTAATTGCAATGCTTTATCAAATGAGTAATCAGACAACTCGTATTGTTGTGTAATATTATATATATCTCCTAATGTAGAATACATGGCTGCTAATATTTCCGGATTTGTTTCCGGCTGCATATCTATTGCTCTATTTATAGCTTTAATAGCTAAAGGGTATTCTTTTTTATTCATGTGCCCTATGCCATTATAATAATTACCCAAAGACTGATTAGGAAATAACCTGATTGTCTTTTCGCTGTATTTTATTAATGAGTCTGCATCTGCTTTACCTGAATAATTTTGTAATAATCGTACCCATACATTAAAATTTGAAGGCTTAATTGCCAAAGACTTCTTATATATGGCTATTGCACTATCTCTATTATTTTCACTTTCTATAAAATTTCCATAGTATGCCAATAAATCGGCATCCATAGGATGCTGAATTGCTAATTGCTGAATTAAGGGCATTCCTTCTAATTTAAAAGTAGAATCATTTGGTAAATTTTGCAAATAAGCATCTAAAAGTTTCAACTGCACATCTGCATCAAATTCTTTGTTTAAAATTGCTTTTTTTACAAATTGCTTATAAGTTATAGTGTCTCCTTTTTTAAGATAGTGTTCTGCTATGCCAAGTTGAATTGTAGGGTCTTCAGGAATTGTTCTAATTCCCTTATAAAATATTTCATCAGCTTTTCCTTTTTGTTCATTATCATCGTATATACTACCGAGTATTTTATAATATTTACCGTTTTTGGGGTCTTTTGTAATTAAACCATTTAAAATATCTGCAGCATTATCAATATCTTTTAAACTTAAATAAAGCTGTACTTTTCTTAATTGTATTTCTACATCTGTACCACTGCGAACGGTAGCTTTATTTAAGTATTTAATAGCGTCTTTATAATTTTTAGCATGTTCAAAATATTCTGCAGCTAATATTGCATACATAATATCTTGAGGTTCCGTATCAGCAAGCTTTGACATAACTTTTGCTGCATTTACAAAATCTCCGTGTTCTGTTAGTACATTAGCATATTCTTCTTGATACCATTTATTTTTACTGTCTATTTCTGTTGCTTTAACAATATACTCCTCTGCTTTATCTATGTTTTTAGCATTATTGTAAAGTTTAGATAACTCATAATATACCGAAGGAATGTTCGTCTTTAACGTCAAAAAATTCTCAAAAAGTTCAATTGCCAATCTATCATCATCATGCATTTTTGCTTTTATTGCATCAAAATAATATACATCAGCTTGTGCAGAAGCAGTTGTTGGTGGCAAAGCAGTAGTATCATTCAACTCTTTTTTCTGGCAATAAGCACAAGGTCTTACTATACCTGTTACCAGATAAACAAAGAGAATACCAAAATAAATATATTTCATAATTGAGTAGAAAAATCACCTAAACTCAACTCTTTAGGTTTTTCAATGTAAGTTACATTTTTCCCTAACATTGACATCGTAATATGTCCATGTTTAACAATACATTCAGACTGTATAATACTGTTTACAATTCTGGAGTCTTCTATAACTACTTTGTTTTCAATAGAAACATGTGGCCCTATTACAGAATTTCTAATTATAACATTTGCCCCAATATAACAAGGTTTTATAATAACCGAATTTTCTATTACTACCGATTCATGCATTAATTGTTCGGTATGTTGCTTAATTTCTAATATACGTTGATTCGTGTAAACAGTTGCATCTTTATTCCCACAATCTAACCACTCTTCTACCTGGTCTGTATAGAATTTCACCCCGTTTTTCAACATGTGGTCCATTGCATCTGTAATTTGATATTCACCTTTTAGCTTAATATCATTATCTATTAATCTTTGTAATTCTTTTTTCAGATTATCGCCATCTTTAAAATAATAAACCCCTATTATAGCTAAATCAGAAACAAAATCTTTTGGCTTTTCTACAAATGCCTCAATCTCGTTTTCCGCATTCAATTTTACAACGCCAAATGCTGATGGGTCTTCCACTTTCTGTGTCCATACGATTGCATCTTTATCTTTATTAATGCTAAATTCTGCTTTAAAAAGAGTATCGGCAAATGCAATAAATACATTACCCGTTAGGGTATTACCTGCACAAAGTATAGCATGTGCTGTACCTAATGGTTGGTCTTGATAACATATTTTACCTTTAGCACCTAATGAAGCAGCCACTTTAAGTAAATGATTTTCAACATCTTTACCAAATGCCGGGCCTATAATAAAAGCAATTTCATCTACCTTTTCATTACTTGTAGCAATTATGTCTTCAACCAAACGCTGAACTATTGGTTTGCCGGCAATAGGTAATAATGGTTTTGCAGTGGTTAATGTATGTGGGCGCATCCTTTTGCCCATTCCTGCCATTGGGATAATAATATTCATAATTTATATTTTATTATAATAATTAATAATCATTTTAATTTACACCTGAATGACCAAACCCACCCTCTCCTCTTTTGGTTTCATCAAGTACTTCAACAATATTCCATCTTATTTGTTCGTATTTTGCAATAATCATCTGAGCTAATCTATCTCCATCTTCAATATGCTGTGTTTCGGTAGATAAATTTATAATAGGTAACATAATTTCGCCCCTATAGTCGCTATCAATAGTACCGGGTGTATTTATTAGCGTTATTCCTTTTTTAATTGCCATACCGCTTCGAGGCCTTATTTGTGCTTCGTAACCAGTAGGTAAAGCAATAAATAAGCCGGTTGGAATTAATTTTCGCTCCATAGGAATTAAAGAAATAGCTTGTGGTAGAAATGCCCTAATATCCATTCCGCTGGAACCCGAGGTTTGATAATCCGGCAGTTTGTGATGAGATTTATTTATAATATTTATACTTAATTCCATATTGAGGTGGTAAAGGTAATGTGTGATATGCAAAAAAGTAAATTTTTTAAACCCTATAAATAATAATAACAAAATAAAAATAAAAATACCGAAATCACCTATAAATATCATGCATAAACAGTGATGAATTAAGTTTTAACAATAGCGAACCTAAAAAAAAGGTTTAGTTTTATTAAATTTGCATTTTTTAATTTATAAATTAATCATCACTAAAGGTATCAATGGCAATATTAGGTAGTATCATTGCACGTTCCTTACAACTACGGAAACAATTTAAGTTGCCTGTAGCTACTCCAATAACCTATCAACGACTTGCGCTTAGGCAGTTACTTGACCGCGGACAATATACAGCTTTTGGTAAGCACTACGGTTTTGCAGAAATATTAAGTAAAGATTTAGATTTTATTAAAGCATTTAGAGAAAAAGTACCCGTATGTACTTATAAAGAAATGCATACCGAATGGTGGCACAGATGCCAAAAGGGTGAAGAAAATGTTACGTGGCCCGGTAAAGTTAAATATTTTGCTTTAAGTTCCGGTACATCTGAATCTTCAAGTAAACATATACCTGTTACCCAAGATATGATTAAGTCCATAAAAAAAGTTGGTTTTAAACAACTTTACAGTATGGCAAATTTTAAAATACCTCCGGTTACGTTTGAAAAAGGCATTTTAATGTTAGGTGGTACTACTTCACTTTTCGAGAAAGGTGATTATTATGAAGGCGACATGAGCGGTATCAGTGCCAAAAATATGCCTCGTTGGATTTCTTCTTTACTATATAAGCCGGGACAAAAAATATCAAAAAAACCAATTTGGGAAGATAGAATCAATTCTATTGTTGAAAAAGCTAAAAGTTGGGATGTAGGCATTATTTGTGGTGTACCTGCTTGGGTACAGATTGTTTTAGAAAGGGTAATGAAACAATATAATGCAAAAAATATACACGAAATATGGCCCAACCTAAGTGTTTATATACACGGTGGCGTATCGATAGAACCTTATAAAGAAAGTTTTAATAAGCTTTGGGGTAAACAAATTACTTTTATTGAAACATATATGGCTTCAGAAGGTTCGTTTGGGTTTCAAGCAAAACCAAATGGTGGCATAAAATTAGTTTTGAATACAAGTATTTTCTTTGAATTTATTCCCTTTAACAGTGATAATTTTGATGAGGAAGGAAATCCGAAAGAAAATCCGGCTACTTTTTTAATAAATGAGGTTGAGGAAGGTGTAGATTATGCAGTAGTACTAAGTACTTGTGCCGGTGCATGGCGGTATATTATTGGTGATGTATTGCGTTTTACAAATGCAAAAAACCATGAAATAAAAATTGTAGGTCGCACTAAACAGTTTTTAAGCCTTTGTGGCGAGCATTTATCGGTTGATAATATGAATAAAGCTATTGAAACGGTTTCAAAAAAACTACATATCAGCATTCGTGAGTTTACAGTTACCGGCTTAAAACATGAAAATAGATTTGCACATAAATGGTTTATTGGTTGCGATAATACCAATGTGAATAAAGAAGAATTAAAAGAATTATTAGATAATACACTTTGTGAATTAAACGATGATTATGATGTTGAAAGAACATCAGCATTAACGGAAATTTTTGTTGAAATAGTACCGATAAACTTATTCTACGATTATATGAAAGAAAAAGGAAAAATTGGTGCTATGAGTAAATTTCCTCGTGTATTAAAAGATGTACAGTTAAAAGATTGGGAAACCTTTTTAATGGGAAATAAGAATGGGAACAAATAATTATATTTTCAGTTTTGGTTTTATCAATATTATGAATAGCATCAAATATTTTCTTGTTTAGTTTTTTGCGAACACACGCTAAATCCTAAACCAATAACACAAAATAACAATACAGAAAACAAAAAAGAACCTATTTTCATATATTAATGATTTTGATTCAGCACACAAATAATAAAAAATGGAAATTCAAAATCATACTCATTTTATATAATGTTTGCCTGTTATTTTAGATTTTGCAAGTGTAATAGTAAGCAAAAATAAAACTACCCCTGTAAAAGTATTCATTTCTTCATTTTGTACCTCAAAGCATACCGGCAACTTCTTTTAATATCAAATTATGAATAAAAACAGTTCTTTTTATTTAATTAATTTATGCACCTGATTATGTGCATATTGTGTTAATTAGTGTTGGTAACTAATATTTTTTGTGCATTGAACTATAATTTGGCTAACTTTATGTTTATAAGCATGTGGATAAGGAGTGTAAGGAAGGTAAGTAATTTTACTCTTCATTTTGTTTTGTAGATCTGATTTTTGCATTTACATTCGTCCCCCCCAATTAAGTTTAGCCATATAGAATTATTGAAACATATTCAATATTGGTATCATGAATTGGATAATGTTTATTGAAAATTAATAAAATATATAAGCTATGGCTGTAAATATAAAAAAGGATTTTAGTAGTACAAGAACCCGCAAACCCGATCTTACAAATCTTGTTTACGGTAAAATACCCCCACAAGCTTTAGAATTAGAAGAAGCCGTTTTGGGTGCCTGTATGCTAGAAAAAGATACGTTTGCCCAGGTATTAGAAATAATACAAAGCCCGGATTGCTTTTATATGGATTCGCATCAGAAAATATATGCTGCCATGCGACGCTTATTTGATAAAGGTACACCGGTAGATTTACTTACAATATCTGATGATTTACGTAAGAATAATGAATTGGAAATTGTTGGAGGTGCATTTTTCCTAACCAGACTAACGCAAAGTGTGTTGTCGAGTGCGCATGTGGAGGCACATGCCAGAATAGTGATGGAAAAATTTATACAAAGAGAATTAATTCGTATTTCAGGCTCTGTAATTACCGATGCTTATGAAGATAGTACAGATGTGTTTGATTTATTAGATAAAGCTGAGTCGGGCTTATATGAAATTACAGATAAACACCTTAGAAAGAACTTTAAAAGCTTGCAAGAAGTATTAGTAAAAACAATGCAAGAAATAGAAGAAAACAGAAAGAAAACAGACGACATTACAGGGGTTCCATCGGGTTTTATAGGCTTAGACAGGGTTACATCGGGCTGGCAAAAAACGGATTTGATTATTTTAGCTGCAAGGCCTTCTGTGGGTAAAACAGCTTTTGCATTAAACCTTGCAATGAATGCAGCCATGAATGCATCAAAAGCGTTTCCTGTAGCTGTATTTTCATTAGAAATGGGAGCTGGGCAAATTGTAAAAAGGATGTTGAGTTGTGTTACCGATGTGAGTCTTGAAAGTATTACGAGAGGTAAAATGGCAGAGCATGAATTTATGCAAATGTCAGAGAGAATGAAGAAACTATCGCAAGCAAAAATATATATTGATGACCAAGCGGCATTAAATATTTTTGAATTACGTGCTAAAGCAAGAAGATTAAAACAAAAACATGACATACAATTAATACTAATAGATTATTTGCAATTAATGCAAGCCACAGTAGAAAAGAGTGGAAATAGAGAACAGGAAATTAGTAAAATATCAAGAGATTTAAAGGCATTAGCTAAAGAGCTTGAAGTACCTATCATTGCATTGTCGCAGTTAAATCGTTCGGTAGAAACAAGAAAAGAGTCTAAAGTGCCACAGTTAAGTGATTTAAGAGAATCAGGAGCAATAGAACAAGATGCGGATTTGGTTATGTTCTTGTATCGCCCAGAATATCATGGACTTAATAATGATGAAAATGGTGAAATTGTAGAAGGTGAAACACATATTGTAATTGCCAAGCATAGAAATGGTAGTACAGGTACCGAAAAAGTGAAGTTTATTAAGGAATATCAAAGGTTTGTGGAGTTAGAAGACCGGTTTGATTCTTATAGTAATCAAGGTGGTGGGGCTGATACGAAAGGCTTTTCTAAAGACAATCCGATGGCAGGTATTAAAAAGGACACTTCAGATTTCGGTGGTTCAAAAGTATTTATCCCTTCGGGATTTCAAACCAGACAATCTAAGGCAAACGATATGAGCTGGGATGAAACTGATGATGTAAAGAATACACTAACCAAGCCTAATAAAAATAATTCTATGGATGATGTACCCTTTTAATATAATAAATTTATGACTTTCATATTTTAGTTATATTTGTTAAATAGATACTTATTTGTGTATGCAAATTATCTAAGTAGGTACAAAATGGCTTTATCTTATTATTTTTGATGTTTTATTTAGGGCATTTTTATGAGAAACGTATTTATACTATTTATAATTCTATTTGTAAGTTTGTTTTCATGTAAAGAAAACACCGGTGAAATAAAAGATATATTAGAAAAATGTAGAGAGATAGACAAAGATTCTAAAGATTATACATTAAAAATAATGGATGGATTTCCAAATCCGGAAAACAATACCATTAAAGGTTACTATAAAAGTAAAGACCCATCTTTATTAATTATAGAAAGCTATAGAGATACCTGTAGAATATTTACGCATATCTATTTTAATGCCAATGAAATAATTTGTGC
>CAIWXG010000183.1 GCA_903916555.1 uncultured Bacteroidota bacterium | reverse complement strand
TTTAAGAGACCATAAATATTTATTTACATGGAATGGCTCAACTGATGCTGCCGAAATATTAGAACATATAGACAATGAATTTATACGCTACCGATGGGACCATTATGGTAAAGATGAATTTTTTGAATTCAGTATTGACCAAAGTACTGTTACGAACGAAACAATTTTACGCATAACAGATTTTGCCGAAAAAAATGAAATCAAAGACCAAGAAAGACTTTGGAATTCTCAGGTTAGTGATTTAAAACATAGGATTGGCAGTTGATAAAAAATTGAATTTAATAATAAAACCTGCAAGATTTTTGCAGGTTTTATTATTTTTGATGAACAATATTTACCTAAAAAAATGTTTGACTTTTTGCTTTTTACAGAAAGTCTAAACATTATTTTTTCTAAAAACGATTGGGCTATTATAAATCATACATAGTATAAATTAAAATAATACAAATTTTTTATCAAATAATAAATTTATCAAAACGCACTAACTTTACCTAATGCAAACCATAAAGGAAGTCCCGGGTTTTCATAAACGAATATTTTGGGATGTAAATTACGATACGATTGATTATGATGCCCATGCAGCCTTTGTAATAGAACGCGTATTTGAACGTGGTGATGTACCCGATATTCGTGAATGCAGAAGATATTATGGTGATGAAAAAATAAAAACCGTTTTAACAAATGCAAAATGGCTCTCCTAGCCGAAGATTTACCTCGCTTGCGCATTATTTAATAACGAACTAACCGATTATAAATGTTACAATACAGCACAATTGAACCCAACACATTGTATATATCAATAAAATTAATGTGTTTTATTTAGTTGCAAGAATCTGTCAATATGCTCTCAACTTACATCACCATTTTTCTTATAAAAACTAAGTCCGAAATTATCTATATGTGCTATTAATTCGGGGTTTGTAATTGTTTTATAATCCAAAATATCATACGTATATCCATACGGTAACTCATCAAACAATCGGTATAGTTTTAAAATATCGTTATAGCAAATATTTTCGCCTTTTAATGCAATATCAATATCAGAGTTCGGTCTAAACGTTCCCAAAGCCCGTGACCCAAATACAATTACCTCCTCTATAGCATTCAAATTGCTAAAGACAGCCTTCATTCTATTATACCTCTCAATTGATAATCCGAATTGCATGAATCTAAAAATAGATTGTTTAAAAAATATCCGGCTCTGTTTCCAGCCGCTGGTGTAATGCTGCAAAAAGTAAAAAGTATTTTTCTTTAATATTTGTTACAATTTGTAATGCCGCCATTTCATCATACGAGTGTGAGGTTGTAAGCCTATCATCCCACATGGTTAACCAACCCTCGTCGTCGGTAATATACCCTTCTGCAAACGCTTTTCTTAATACAGGTCTGGGTCCATTTATTTCAGGGTAGCCCTTTGCATGTATAATATCCTGCAAGGTTTTCCATGCTAATTCTATTGTATATTCAAAACATTGTATTAATCCTTGCATTTCTAGCGCAGAATAAGTTTCTTTTCCTACCGCATCTTGCAATTGAAAAAGAGCTTTCTGAAAATTAGAATACCGTTGCTTCCATCTTATTTCTTTACTCATTGTTTGTAGTACTCTATTTTAAAACAAAGATACACAAATTGAAAATAATCATAATTAAAAAAGCGAATTAAAATATAGAACTACTTGTGTAATAAAGACTTTTGTGATAGTTGAGAACCATTTGCGAGATAAAAATGCATTTAATAGTCTTGGATTTCGCCGTATTACAGATACATTGGTCTAAACAAGAGACCATTATACATTAACTATTTGCAGGTGAAAACACTTGAAAAGGCAAAAATTGCTTTATGGATGTTTTGTTTTTTATTATTCAATATGTCTTTACATCTTAAATATTGGTCTGATAATAACAAACCAACTGGAGAAGAACTGACAAAAAAGACATTAGGAAACCCGCTATTATATATCGTATCCATTTTGTTGACTTTTTTACTAATAGTTGGTTATATAATTTACTTTCCTCAATTCTAATATTTAACACATTAAACATTTCTATTGGTGTTTTATCTCTTAACCAAAGATTGTCTAATATACGATCCGCAGCAGGAGGATTTTCTTTTGGTACAACTGGTGATTCTGTTAGAATTTTATCTGTATCAATTTTTTCAATTCCTTTATCTTTAATATAGAATAATTTATAAACGCCATACATATCAAATATCAAACCTATAATATTAAGTAAATAGGCAATAATAGTTAATTGAAAAATAGAAATACACATACAATATTATTTTCCACAAGATACTACCCTACTTGATAATTTTTTGTATTTTGCCAAGCAAAATTATTATATGTTTTCTTCTCAAAACGAATTTATTGATTTCGATTTAGGGTTAGGCCCTTATACTTTTAGATTTTTAAAAAATAAACATATTACGAGTATAACATCAGAATCTTTCATTATTCCATATGATTGGGAGGACGATTTTAATTTTATAGGATTTTTATATTCCACAAACCCTCGTGTTGATTTAAATATAGGGGGGAAATATTTTACTCATGCTGAAAATCATGATGCAATTGCTATATATAAGGTTAAAATAAAATGGTTTTTAAAACTTGACCATTTAGAAATTACTAAATTAATTGAACAACATGTTACTCGGCAAACATTATTATTAAAAAATAAAAGATAGAAATGATTAGTACACCTCTACCCGATTCTGAATAGGAGTTTAACAACAACTGCAAAAATGACAATCTACCAATTCTTTGATAGGAAAAGCCTTACTAGTCTTAGGGTAAATAACTTTACCTGTTAAATAGTGTTTAATCCATTTTCTGAACGATAGACTAAAACATTGTCCTTTTTCTACGATGTACTTAATTGTACTCATAATGATTATAGGGGAAGTATTTTAAAGTTTCCCCTTCGTGTAAAAAACTTTAGTACCAACCTATAATTATTAAGAAATACAAATTTAATCTATTTGACGAGCAAATTCTATAAAATAAAAAATCCACAATTAAAGTTGTGGATTAAATTGTACTGCCAATACACTAAGGACTAATGTAGTTACTAATATGTTTCTATCTCAGTTACAGAGGACATTTACAAAATAAATATAATAATTTAAAAGTCTTGAATGTTTAATAAAAATAGTCCACTTATATCTCAATCTTGTAAAAATTATTATGCAATAGCAACTTGAAAAGAGGTACCGCATAATTTTTACATTGAGAAGGCACTCTTATCAATTCTACAATGGTGAGTTTTTTCTTGTTTAAGCTTTTATTATAAGTGGACTTGTACAAAAATACAAATTATTTATAATAAAATAAAACTATTTTTATTGTTTAAGACTTTTATTAATATAAATTTCAACAAAACATTACTTTACACAATATCTTTTTGTATTTTGCCAAGCAAAATTATTGTATGAAAATAACCTTAAAACAAAGAAGATTTTTAATAATTTGGTGTATTTTTCATTCATTTGCCTATATATCAAATTTAATACCAATCACGTTTGATATTCATTCAAACGATATATTTACAAATGGTGATGATTTTAATCCAAATTATGGCGTATGGCCTTTTGTAGAGTATTTTCGTTTTTGTAAAAGTTGTGGCGATTGGAACTCAGCACATACTATGAGGGATGATGTAAATGTGTTTAGGGGTATATTTTTTAACTACAATTTCATGATTTTTATTATTTATTTAATTGTTGGAATATCAATAGTGTATATTCCAAAACTTTGGGGGAATAAAAAATCCCCAACCAAAGTTGAGGATTAAATTGTATTTTGCAGTCATTACCAAAGCAAATAAGTTATGTGGCAGGAAATTACAATTAGAACAAATAGATTTCATCAATTTAATGAAATATTAAATGAATTATCACTATACATTGGTAACAATACACCATCTTCCTTTGGATTGACATTTAATGGTTCTGATACTTATATATTATACTTAAGTAATAATTTATCTGCTGAAAGTTCTGCTTCTATAGAGAATTTTTTACGTAGTCTTGTTGCGTAATTAAATCGTCGAGATAAATCATACCTACAGGTTTTCCTTTTAAATCTGTTGTTTGTAATGCGTTGTGCAAATAATCAAAACAATCTTTTTGATTTGTGGCTTCAATTGTAATTTTTACATTTTTTTCTTTACATACTAAAATATACATTTTTGCCTTTGCAGGTGTTTTCACCTGCAAAACATTATTGTGAAATAAGCGATAAGACCTAAATTGTCCAGTTTTTTTTAATTCTTATAAAATCTCAATCCCTGTTTTTAAAATTTCTTCTACAAAGGGGTCTTTTTCAGGGGTAAAGTCTTTTGTATTATAGGTGCGTGGCGAAATATTAAGATTTGGGCGTTGTGATAATGACCTTACAAATAATTTCACATCAAGCGGACCAATACTTTTAAATTTATCAGAAACAAAAGCAATATCAATATCAGAGTCTTCGTGTTGTAGATTTTTAGCATAAGAACCATATAAAACAACCCTATTCAATTGTAGCCCTGATTGCCTAATTTCTTCAACCATCTCTTTTATTTTACTTATTGCAGTTTTTTGAGTAAGCATTTTCGCTGAATATTTATTTTATCAAGCATTAATTTTGTCTGTAATAATTTATATTTCTTAAACATCCCTTCTAAATAATCCGGATATCTCCCTTCTAATTGAAATTGATTTATTATGTTAAAAAAATTTTTATCATCTTCGCTAATTGTTAATTTTGTTTTATCTGCAAGATAAACAATATTATGTATTTTAGGAGGTATATTGCCTTCATTATCCTTAACCCAATGTGCTTTCACCAATTTTTCTATTACAAGATGCGCCCAAAATAAAGATTGAAGATAATTTTTGCTTTTAAATAAATCCATTACTGCTTTCCAATCTTTTTCAGAAGTTTTAACCCAATAGTCAATGTGTTCTTGTTTTGTCATTATAAACTACCGTCTAAAATAGATAACGTAAAGGTACTATAAAAAAATTACTCTTCATTTATTCAAAGTTAAACACAAAAAGTCTGCTATCTACAGTTTTTATTTAATATTTTTAAAATTATATTTATTTATTTTGTTTGTAATGTCAATTTGTAATCGTTTTTCAATACAAACAAAGTATCGTATTTTTGTAATAAATAGAAATCTTATGGCATCAGCTTTAAAAACAGACGTAAGAAATAAAGTAAAGAAATACATAGACACCGCTGATGACACAACGGTAAAAATGATATATGCAATGCTAAAAGTGCAAAAGGCACAAGCTTTAGCCGAAGATAAGTTTGAAATAGATGAAATACATAGACGTATTGAAGAATACGAACAGGGGAAAGTTAAGCCTTTGACTCTAACATTTGACCAACTTGCCGATAGTGTAAGAGAAAAATATATTAAAAATTTTCCTCAAAATAATGAATAAAGTAATTAAATATAAAAACACGTTCTCTAGTCATCAAATCACTTTTACTGTTGATGAAAAACTGAACGAATTAGAGGGCAAAAATTTGGCTCTAAAAAACTGGAAAAAGCAAATAAAATGTTACGGAAATTCAAACCTCCATTTCCTGAGTTTCTAATCAATACAAGATAATACGTAAATTTCCTTTTTCAAAATCCTGAAGGGATGGTATTATTATAGAAAGATATAATTTTAAAACAATAACCCTGAAAGGGTGATATTATTTACCTATAACATAAAATAATATCACCCTTTCAGGGTTTGTAGAATTTTGTATTGTATTATACTATAATAATATCATCCCTACGGGATTCATATTTTGAAACTGAATTGTTGCTTTTTATTAGTTCCATTCATCATCAATCGAAACATCCTGATAAAAAGTATAGATAAATTAGTTGAAACCCAAGATTCGGCTTACTTTTTTCGTCAATACATACAGTGCATCAGTATGTGTTTTATTAATAATAATAGAATCCACAAAGTTTTTAACATGGTTATAATTGGCTATTAGGCTAAACCTGATTGGAGTACCATTAATACCGCTTAGAAACATTATATTTGCACAACTTTATTTTTTACAACAAATATGGATACTACTAACGAAGGACAATTACCACAGGATAGCAACGAAACAAATAAGATAATTCAGGTAAACATTGAGGAACAAATGAAAACCGCCTACATAGATTACTCTATGTCGGTAATTGTAGGTAGAGCATTACCCGATGTTCGTGATGGTTTAAAGCCCGTGCATCGCAGAGTATTATTTGCTATGCATGAATTAGGTAATACGTTTAATAAACCTTATAAAAAATGTGCCCGTATTGTGGGTGAGGTATTAGGTAAATATCATCCCCATGGCGATGTATCAGTATATGATGCAATTGTGCGTATGGCACAGCCTTGGAGTATGAGATATATGATGGTAGACGGACAAGGTAACTTTGGTAGTGCAGATGGCGATAATCCGGCTGCAATGCGTTATACTGAGGCTCGTATGCAGAAGTTGGGAGAGTCTATTATTGAAGATTTAGAAAAAGAAACAGTTGATTTTACACTTAACTTTGACGATACCTTACAAGAACCAACTGTATTGCCGTCTCGTATTCCGCAATTATTAG
>CAIWXG010000182.1 GCA_903916555.1 uncultured Bacteroidota bacterium | reverse complement strand
TTGTTCAAATGTATTTCTGGAAGCCATACAAAAACCATTCGCATTGTTGCCTGCTAATTCAATAATATATCTTCCCTTATTTAGAATAAAATGACAGCTGTCTATTATTACGTTACCCCACAAATTGATAGTTCCCCATGTGGAATTATTACCGTTTTTATAAAAAATACATTTAGAAATTTGTGGACTTTGGTTACTGGTAATATTTAATGCCATGGATGTAGCATTCTGTATGGTTAACCCAATTAATTTAAAATCAATATTATTTGATGATGTAATAAGTGCATTATTGCTAAAATAGTTTGTCCCATCAATAATTGTATTTGAGATATAAGAAGTATCGTTAGTTAGTAAATATTTGGATCCAATAATAATATTATTAGGAATGTTTATATTTTCGAAATAAGTACCTGAATTTATAATTACTGTATCTCCATTAACTGTTCGATTAATAGATGATTGAATCTTTGCTAAAGGATTTGTTACACTTCCAATATTGTTATCATTACCAGAATTAGAAGCATAAAAAATATTGTTAGGAATTCCGTTTACAAAACTTGTATATCCACTTTCTAAACCATAGTTTGTATAAGATGCATCCAAACTATCAAATGCTGTAATTTTATAATAATAATTTTGTAATGAAGTTAGTAATGAATCAATATAATTTGTCGAAACAGTAGACCCTGTTTTCGTAAATGTTGAACCATCAGTACTACGATAGATATTATAATTAGAAACTCCTATAGAAGTGCTTGCTGTCCAAGATAATTTTATCTTTCTTGGACCAGCATCTAAAGCCAAATTTGTTGGTGCATTTGGAGCAGAATTTGCTAGAGAATACCATGATTCATTACCATTATATTGATCATCAATTCCACTTTTATTAATGTCATAAGAAGTTACAAAATAAAGAATATTTATTGTAGTATTAGGAATCGTGTATTCAGTAACATTTGCCAATTCTGTAACCAGAGAATATAATCCATTTAAATAGCTGTAAATTTTATATCCTGCTAAATCGCTCTCAAGATTTGAATTCCATGTTATTTTTACACTGCTTGCTACTTGTGCTTTAATAACATTTTGCGGCATTGAAACAGGTGGATTTATATTCGGTAGAGTTTGACCAGAAGATATTAATACTTTACCAACGCCGATGTTATTAAGCTGATCATAAATATCATTAGAAAGTAATCTTGATTGAATATAATAGTTTCCTATAAAAGGAACATTTCCTATATCCTTATTTTTTATAATTAAAGTGTCATATAAAATGAAATTATTTTGTTGTAATGTATCATTATTTGTTTTACTCGTTATACTAATTAATGCATTTTGTTGTTTCTTTAGAAACGATTGAAAGGTATTCCCCTTAACTATATTATTTTCAGAACTTCCACTTTGGTAATAAGTTGAATCTCCATGTATATCAATGAAATTATCTGCGCTGACAAATTGATTTTGCAATATTTGATTATTTCCTCCATTCCCGTTTCCTTGTTTTCCGATACTTATTGATCTTCCATTTTGAGTAAATATATTATTTGCAACAACAGCTTTGTTTATACCATTTAGATTAATAGAAAATCT
>CAIWXG010000181.1 GCA_903916555.1 uncultured Bacteroidota bacterium | reverse complement strand
GGTTACAATGCTATTAACTTTGGTAAAACCAGCAAATTAGTATATGAAAAATTAACTACCGACCATCCTATTGACCTTTGCAGATACCAAGTAGCAAATTGCTATATGGGCAGAGTAGGTTTAATAAACTCCGGTGGCGAATCGAAAGGTGCTACCGATATGGCTGAAGCAGTTATGACAGCAGTTGTAAACAAACGTGCAGGCGGTATGGGCTTAATTTCAGGTAGAAAAGCGTTCCAAAAACCAATGAATCAGGGTGTTGAATTATTGAATCAAATTCAAGACGTTTATTTAGACCAAACAGTAACTATAGCTTAATTTGTAATATTTTTTTACAAAAACCACCAATTATATTGTTTTATTTTGGTGGTTTTTTTTATAAATACATGTTACTTTTTATTTATATATATATTAATTTAAGCTATATTTATGTGAGTAAAAAATAGAAAAAAATTACATTTCAATCCCGATAGAGATGATATTATTATAGAATTAATGCGATTTTAGTTAAAACCCTGAAAGGGTGGCATTATTTTGTTTGGCATTAAAAATAGTATCACCCTTTCAGGGTTTTATGATTTATAAAAACAATTTGCTATAATAATAGCATCCTTTTCAGGTTTTTTTTCAATTACTTGAATAGATACCAATTAAATAATTAGGCTATTCTTTTAAAAATATTATTTTTGGGCAATAATTTATGCTAAACGGTAAAAAAATAGTTGTTGTATTACCCGCATATAATGCGGCTTTGACATTGGAACGTACTTATAAAGAAATTCCACTTGATATAGTAGATGAAGTTGTTTTAGTTGACGACAATAGTAGAGATGATACTGTTGGCGAAGCTAAGCGTTTAGGTATCAACCATATTATAAAACATGAAGTAAATAAAGGATATGGCGGCAATCAAAAAAGCTGTTATAAAAAAGCTTTGGAAATAGGTGCTGACATCGTAATTATGTTACACCCAGATTATCAATATACACCATTGCTCATTCCCGCAATATCTTCTATTATAGCAAACGATTTATACCCTGTGGTTTTGGCATCAAGAATATTGGGCAAAGGTGCTTTAAACGGTGGTATGCCTATGTATAAATATATTTTCAACCGTTTGCTTACCTTGTTCGAAAACATAATGTTGAATCAAAAATTAAGCGAATACCATACAGGATACCGTGCATTTAGTGCCGAAGTATTGCGCTCTATAGATTTTACTTATAATAATGATGATTTCGTTTTCGACAACGAAATGATTTCTCAAATATTTATGAATGGTTATGAAATTGCAGAGGTTACATGCCCAACAAAATATTTTAAAGAAGCATCAAGCATCAACTTTACTCGCAGCATGAAATATGGCAGGGGTGTATTAAGGGTCTCTTTCACACACAGACTACATAAATGGGGACTGATAAAAAGTAAATTATACGGACAAAATAAATAATTTTTTGTTGTTGCATATCCTAAATAAATGCATCTTTTTTTATGCCTGTATTTTTTTCTACAGCAGTATATAAATTATAATAAACGCCCTTGTTTAATAATAAGGAATTGTGAGTACCTCTTTCTATAATTTGGCCGTGTTCCATAACTATTATCTGGTCTGCTTTGCGTATTGTTGACAGGCGATGTGCAATAACGATAGAAGTACGCCCTTTTATTAGCGTATCTATGGCATGTTGTATTAATTGCTCGCTCTCGCTGTCAACACTCGATGTGGCTTCATCTAAAATTAGTATTGATGGGTTATATAATAAAGCTCTTGCAAAAGATAACAACTGTCTTTGCCCTTGAGATAGATTATTGCCACGTTCCATAACATTAAAATCATAATTGCCGGGCAAGCTCATTATAAAATCATGTATGCCAAGCATTGCCGTTACTTCTTTTACTTTATCTAAGGGAATATCATTATTTCTAAGGGTAATATTATCTTTAATAGTACCGGAGAATAAAAACACATCTTGAAGAACAATACCTATATGTTTTCTCAAACTATAAATATCATACTCTTTTATGTCTTTACCATCAATTAATAGTTTCCCCTCGTCAATTTCATATAGGCGATTTAAAATACTTATTATAGATGTTTTGCCTGCACCTGTATGCCCTACTACTGCCATTGTTTTGCCGGCTAATAGCTCAAAAGATACTCCTTTCAGCACGGGTATGCCCGGTTTATAACTAAAATGTACATCATTAAATTGTACATTACCATTTATTGTATTTGGTATATAAGTGCCATTATCTTTTAAATATTCATTACTGTCTAAAACCGTAAAAACCCGTTCTCCGGCTATCATACCCATTTGTAATACATTAAACTTATCAGCCATCATACGCAATGGGCGAAACAGTAAGTTAATATACATTACAAAAGAAATAATAACACCTTGTGATACAGATAAATGCATCATACTTACAGCACCATACCATACTAGTAAGCCAATAGAAGAAGCCAAGACAATTTCTACAATCGGAAAAAATACAGAATAAGCAAAAATGCCTTTTATATTGGCATCTCTATGTTCTTTATTAATAAGTTCAAATTTCGCCATTTCTCTTTTTTCGGCTGCAAAAGCTTGTACAATATACATACCCGATAAATGCTCTTGTACAAATGCATTTAACGCTGCTACCGCATTCCTTACCCGTTGAAAAGATTTATTTACAGCCTCCTTAAACCACCAGGTTGCCAATATCAGTAAAGGGAATGTAGCCAAACACATAAGTGTAAGTTTGTAATTGGTTATAAGCATTACTACTATTATAGCAATTATAGTTAGCAGGTCTGCCACAATAGAAATAATGCCTTCCGAAAACACATCATTGATAGATTCTATGTCATTTATGGAACGCGTGGTAAGTGTGCCAATTGCAGTTTGGTCGTAGTAGGAGATATTTTGAAAGATAATTTTTTTAAATACAGTTTGCCTTATATCGTTTACTACTGTTTGCCCTAACCAATTGATGCGATAAGAAAACCAAAATCTTATAAAACTCTCTGCTATTAATAAACCAAATTGTATAATACATATATATATAAGCCCTTGTAATAATTTCCCATTTATATATTTATCTACCGACTGTTGTATTAAATAGGGTCTCAGAGGTGTTAGCAATGCAAGCGTAATAGATAAACTTACTGTAAGGAAAAGAGTATTTTTATATGGACTGCTAAAAGCAAATACCCTTTTTAGTAATTTGAAATTAAAAGCTTTTTTCTTTTTATTGGTTTCTTTTGGCATGTAATTTTTGAATAGATTATTTTTAGAAAAAGCACTACGTTCATAATTCTAAAGTATTCTGCTTTTTACAAAGCATAAAGGTAAGCACCTAATTTGTTACAATAAGAATAAATGTGATTATATGCCTATTAGTTTATGTAATACATGTAATGGTAATATGTTTGAGTTTTTTGTAACTTATTTTTTAAAATACTATTCTTTTTTATTTTGTGAATGGCAAACTTCTTATTTTTACTTTGTTTAGCTTGAATCTAAAAGTAATATACTAGAGAATAATGACCGTAAATGATCTGGATTTAAATGAAATCTACTCTTATGCCGACAATCTAAAATGGCAATTAGAGGAGAGAATAGAGATAATAAGGGGACATATTTTTAAAATGAGTTCACCAAATTTTGCTCATCAGGCGATAGTGGGAGAATTACATTTGAAAACTTGGCAATTTCCTTGCCAATAAAACATGTAGGGTATTTGTAGCTCCATTTGATGTTCGCCTGCCAAGAAAATCGAATGAAGACAAAGAAATTTATACCGTATTACAACCTGATGTAATTGTTGTTTGCGATAAATCTAAATACGATATAAAAGGCTGTATTGGTGCACCCGATATTGTTGTGGAAGTATTAAGCCCAAGCAATAATGAAAAAGAATTGAAAAATAAATATGAAATATACGAAGAAGCAGGAGTTTTAGAATATTGGATAGTTTCACCACAAGACAATACTTTATATATATATATTGGTTGAAGGACATTTTGTAGGCTCCCGTTTTTTTGTTTCGGGTGATACTATTAATACATCTATTTTGCCGGGTTTTCAATTAGACATAAAGGAGCTTTTTGAAAAAGCTAAATTTTAATTGATTTTTTTAAATTCTAACAAATCAACTCAGCTCAGATATGGTAAGATGATAGTGTAATTTATGTATTAAAAAACAATAATTCGCTTTCCTGATTTTCTTTTTTCTGAATAGAAAAAAATATAATTAGCAATAATCCCCACTTTTTTAAACAAACAATCAACAATTCCATTATCTTAGCCTTTTTACAAAAAATAAAATCACAATATGGGCTTATTTATCAGGAAACCATTAAGTCATTTATTTGCCGAGGCGGAAGAATCGGAGAAAGGATTGAAAAAATCATTAACCGCTACTAAACTTGTTACATTAGGTATAGGTGCTATAATTGGCGCCGGTTTGTTTTCAATAACCGGTGTTGCTGCCGCTAATAATGCCGGGCCGGCAATTACAATTTCATTTATTGTTGCTGCTTTAGGTTGTGCTTTTGCCGGTTTATGCTATGCTGAATTTGCCTCTATGATACCGGTGGCAGGTAGTGCCTATACGTATTCTTATGCTACCATGGGCGAGTTTATTGCCTGGATAAT
>CAIWXG010000180.1 GCA_903916555.1 uncultured Bacteroidota bacterium | reverse complement strand
CGTGGCCGGAGTGGCCCTCGATGCCGATGGTGATGCGGGTGCCGCCGGCCATGCAGGCGGCGTCATGGATGGCCACCGTGCCGGCCTCGAGCCCGGGCCAGTTGTGGTAGCTTATTAAAAATTTTAGCACCTAATGATACATTATTGAAATATTTTTAGTACTTTTAGCACTCAAAGTCTAAAATATTACTATAATGAAGCGATTTTTTTTACCAAAATTGTTACTTCTTTGTGTCGTTTTAATAACCGTAGGTTATAGAATGTCTGCCCAAACTTATCCTTTCAGTTATACTGGTGGGGTACAAACATGGACAGTACCTGCCGGTGTTTTTTCAATTAACGTGGATGCGAGAGGAGCTATTGGTGGTTGGAATTCTAATATGTCAACCTATTTGGATAGTGGAGGGCATGGTGCAAGAGTTGTTTGCAGCCTTGCAGTAACTCCCGGTCAGGTATTAAACATATACGTTGGTGGTAAAGGAAATAATGGCACGGTATCAGGAGCTACCGGAGGTTTTAATGGTGGCGGCAATGGGGCATTTGTTTCCGGTAGTTGGGGCGGTGGTGCAGGTGGTGGTGCTACCGATATTCGTATTGGCGGTACTGCACTTACGAATCGTGTTGTGGTTGCCGGTGGCGGTGGTGGTGCTGGTCTTAATTATGCTACCTTCGACTATGATAAAGGTGGAGACGGTGGTGGCACTACCGGAGAAACCGGCTGGGGTGGCGGTAGTACCTCTTTTGGATATGGCGGCATGGGTGGTTCGCCAACTACAGGTGGCACGGGTGGTACTTATCCGGGTTATTCTACAGGTAGTGCAGGTACATCGGGCGTTGGTGGTGCCGGAGCATCAAGCACATCAGGTGGTGGTGGTGGTGGTGGCTACTGGGGTGGTGGTGGCGGAAGCTGGGCAGGTGGCGGCGGTGGCTCGTCTTATGCCGGTACCGGTACATCGGTAGTTACACATACACGCGGATATAATACTCTTGGAAACGGCTCACTAACCATTACCGCAGTTGTAACATGTACACTTACAATAGGCATTTCTTCGTCTTATAGCCCAACAGCATGTGGCTTAAGCGATGGTTCTATATCAATTACAGGCTTAACACCTTACAGTACCGATACCTTACATTATACAATAGGTGGTACACCGGTTACAAGGGTTATTACTGCCGACGGGTCGGGTAATTATGTATTGACAGGCTTAGCTGCCGGTGCTTATAATAGTCTTTATGTGGCAAATTCTGCAGGCTGTTCCTCCAATACGATTGCTTCTACGGTACTTACAAATCCGGCTGTACCTGCCGTTACAGGTCCTGATTCTGTTTGTATGGGTTCTACAGGTACTTTAAGCGACTGGACTCCGGGTGGTACTTGGTCAAGCAGTACGCCATCAATAGCTACTGTTAATACAGTTGGTGTTATTACACCGGTTTCTGCCGGTTCTACAATCATAACCTATTATTTGTCTGCCGGTTGCAGCACATTGCATACGGTTACAATCAGTCCATTACCTTCACTTATTTCAGGTTTACCTTCTGTATGTGTGGCAAGCAATGTTACATTAACAGATTCTGTAAGTGGCGGTACATGGTCTATCCCTACTACGAGTATAGCTACTATCAATTCAAGTACAGGTATAGCAACAGGTGTGGGTGCAGGTATTGTTTTAATTACCTATTCATTACCTACAGGTTGTTACCGTACTTACCCACTTACAGTTAATGATGCACCTACACCAATTTTCGGTACTCGTTTTGGTTGTCCTAATACAACAGCTATGCTTACAGACGGTGTGCCTTACGGTACATGGACAAGTAGCGATACTACTGTAGCAACCATTAACCCAAGTACAGGTTTCGTTACCGAACGTGCAGTAGGGGTTACTATAATTACTTATAATAGTTGTTCGCATAGTGTTTATGATACACTTAGAATAAACCCGATACCAAGTAACATTACAGGTACTTTTCATGTATGTGTAGGCAGTATGGTCTATTTGCACGATTCTACACCGAGCGGTATATGGTTTAGTAATGATTCTACTAGTGCAGCAGCAGCAGCAGATTTCGGCACCATTACAGGAAGAAGATATGGAATTGATACCATAACTTATATGGCTCCCGATGGTTGTATTACCAAACATGTTTTTACAGTAGATTCCTTACCATTGCCTATTATGGGTGTGCCACATGCATGTCCTAATTCTATTACATCGCTTGCCGATGCTACACCGAGCGGTATTTGGAAAAGTCAAAATACGACCATTGCAACTGTAGATTCTATTTATGGAACTGTAACCGGGCATGGTGTTGGTGTAGATTCTATTTTCTATACTGTACCTACCGGTTGTAAAGTGGTTACACCGCTTACAATTAACCCAATACCACCGGCAATAACAGGCGATACTGCAAAGTGTGCTGCCGGTATTATAGATACTTTATATGATGCAGCACCCGGTGGAAGATGGACAAGTCAAATACCTTCCTTAGCAACAATAGATTCTATATCAGGGCAAGTAACTACAGTAAGTGCTTATGGTGGTTTCGATGTTATTACTTATACCTTGCCTACAGGTTGCTATACAACAAAGGGCTTTACAGTACATCCATTACCGGTGCCACATGTTACGTATGATGCAATTAATGGTGAGCTACACACAGATACCTTTTATGTAACTTATCAGTGGTACGACAGTTCCACGATTGGTTTAATCCATGGTGCAACATCTCCATCAGTTGCTGCACTTTATGATGAAATATATTATGTAAGAGTTACCGATACGTTCGGATGTGTATCCAATTCTGTTGCCTACATTAATGTCTTTTCAAGTGTAAATAAGATTGCCAATAATCAATCCATAAATGTTTATCCTAACCCGGCAAGCACTATTTTACATATTGATGCTAAAATTGATGTTAGAGCTATTATTAGTACTGTTGATGGTAAAACAGTTTTAGATATTGATAAAGCAAAAGATATTGATGTAAATAAGTTGGCAAACGGATTGTATTTTATAATATTATATGACGAAAATGGCACTAAAATATATTCTGAAAAATTTGTAAAAGAATAGAATAATCTAAATATTTAAAAATCCGTCAAATACTATTGGTAAGTATTTGACGGATTTTTGTTTTTAGAAATTAGTTGTTCGTTGTTCGTTGTAACAAAATAGTACCTGTATTTTGTTCTAAAATAGGGTGCTATTCAGAAGTAAATGCTTCCTTAAAGATAGTAACTTAAGTTTATGACTATTTGTGGAGTTTTTTATTGCATGAAACATGCATATAGGCTAATGCGGTTATGCATATTCTTAAGGGTGTTGCTATAGGTTGAAATAAAACAAGCAACATACAAAATAAATGTGTCTAATAGCGATTAAATAGGTAGATGGGCTGAAGTATCTGACTAGAAAAAGACCATTTCAAAATTAAAATTTAATCATTTATTGTAACTATTCAGTTATGCAAAAATAAAAAAATATCACCCCTTTAGGGTTTTTGGCATTTTATATATATTTACTACAATAATATCATCCCGTCGGGATTAATTTTATGGAGTCTGAATAGTTCCATTTACGATTATTAAATAAATCAAAAGAAAAATTTTAATTCTGAAACGGTCTCTAAAATAATAGATTAATTAGGCTAATTTTTCTACCTGCGAATAATTTAATTCTACAGGTGTAGCTCTGCCAAATATTTTTACAACAACTTTTAATTTCTTTTTCTCATCATTAATTTCTTCAACCACACCATTAAAGTCGTTGAAAGGACCATCAACAATTTTAACTGTTTCACCTGAAATAAATGGATCTGCATAACTAATGCCGCTATCACTTACCTCATCCATTTTACCAAACATTTTGTTCACCTCAGTTTTACGTAGAGGTATGGGATGGTCTTTACCTAAAAAGTGAATAACACCGTTTATACTTTTTATACCCACAACAATATCATCGGTTAATTTACCATCAACAGCTTCCAAATAGATATAACCTGGATATAATGTTTTTTCTCTTAATACTTTTTTCCCGTTTAAGACTTTAAATACTTTTTCAATAGGGCTTAATACCTGAATAACAGAGTTAGACCAATTATTAAGTTTGGTTTCTTTATCTATATATTCTTTTATTTTTCTTTCTTTGCCGCTTATTACCCTTATCACATACCACTTAGTATCCTGTACAGGCTTTACAACTTCATTCACCACCTCTTCCGATGCCGGTGTTATTTCATTTATCTCGCTTGTCATTATTTACCGCTTAATTTATAAATTAAATTCAGTACCAAATCCGAAACAAAATCCATTCCGAAAATAACAAATGTAACTAATATAAGAGCTACTAAAACTAAAATTGTAGTTTGTTGTAATTCTTCCCAAGAAGGCCAAGTTACTTTATGAAGCAATTCTTCGTATGCTTCCTGTATGTATGTACTTATTTTATTCATCTTAATAATTTCAAAAAATAAAAATTAATAGTTTAAGTATAGATAAAATTAACTATTTTATCTATACTTAAACATAGTCTGCACGGGCACGCGGATTCGAACCACGATCAAAGGTTTTGGAGACCTCTATTCTACCATTGAACTATGCCCGTATATGTTTATACTTTAATGCTAATAAAAAAATAATTCTATTTTCTATTTTCTAAAAAGTAAAAAGCCAAAAGAAATAGCTTTTGACTTTTATAAACGGATGACAAAGGTAATAAAAATAATCTTGTAAAAAGTATTTTTTCTATTCTTAAAGCAAAATTGATATAATTTATCATTCTGCTTTTAAAAATTGTTTATAATATTTATCATTTTTCTTAGCCATTACTGCACTAAGTTCTATTATATCTCGTTGCCATTGTTTTTTAGAGGCAAACTTTTGTAAATCATCAACGGTAGAAGAACCATAATTACCACTGCTTCGCAAGTGCGAATACGCAATCAGTCTCGCCATTTCTTTAGCTACTTCGCCGAACATACCAAAATCAGTTCCAAAATCGCTAATAGCCATTTTATTACTTAAAGGCTGTAATTCTTGTACTACAAATTGCTTATTATTAATAGTAATAGTACTAATAAAAGCAGGCGAATTAAATTGCATAATATTTCGCACTGTATTTATTCTTATTGCTTCATTTGTAAATTCAGGTTGCTTTATATCTATTAAATTCGCAAAACAAGACTTTCTGGTTTCTTTTATATCTATGAGGTAATTTTTTCCTTTCTTTTTACTGAAAAACAAGATACAATAGCGTTCTAACCCTAAACTACCCGTACCGGCAATTCTGAATGCAGCATCTTCAAATATAAAATGAGAAAAATTTTCACTTTCACTAAGTAGTATGGATATACTATTATATATATCTGCTTTCTTTGAATCTTCTAATGGTAAAAAATGTTTCCCATCTGTAATTAATTTTAAATGCCCTTTATGTTTTTCAGTTCTTTTTTGTAGAAATTCAGTTCTGTTGGTATCATTTAACTGTTCAAAATATTTCTTAAATGCTCCATGTGCTATTTTCTCTTCAAGCATTAAGGCTTTCCTATTTATTATAGTTGTTATGTATTCTTCCATAACAACATGCAATGTTTTATGTATATTTAATGCTGATGCCTTCATCTCGTTTGCAGCAATTATTATACATGTCAAAAAACGGGCTATTTCAGGTTCGGGACTTGCCAGAATGGATTCATCAAAATCATTTAAATCAAAGTATTCCTGCCTATTATCTCCTTTGTATGAGCCAAAATTTTCAAAATGTAAGTCTCCGCAAATCCAAGTACGTATTTTAGGTTTGTATTTATAGAGTTTAATAAAATCTTGTGCAAAAATATGTGCTGTACCCCTATAAAAACGGAAAGCACTCTCCTCCATAGCCTTCCATTTTATATGCCTGAGGTATTCAGGTATTTCTGCATTAAACTCATTTATTCTTTTTATTACAGAAGCCATAAACAAAATTACATAAACATTATCTCAAAATTAATTTTTAAAAATGTTTTTATGAAATAAAGTATATTATTTATTTAATAACTTTATATCAATATTACAAATAGTATATATAAGGTCTATATTATGTTTTGGTCTTTTTTACCAATTCTAAGATATAATTAACTTTTTGAAATAGACACTATTGCCAATTGAAAATTTTACAAAATAAATACCCGGAATAGTTATTCTGCCTTGCAATGTATAGTTACCATAAAGCAATTCTGCATTTGTTAGTAAGGTTTCTACTTTTTTACCAATCACATTATATACTTCAATGTTTGCAATTGCTACATCGGTTAGTTGAAACTGAATAGAATATTCGCCGGTTGATGGATTAGGGTAAATACTTACATTATTCAAAAAATCGTTGTTAACCGGCACCATTGCATGTCCACAACCATTTATAGGTGTTAATACACCACCAAGTGTATTAAATGAAGCTTTAAAGTATTGGTAATATAAATTTGCAAAAGTATCGTTGTGTATAATAAGTGTATTTTCATCATTATGGGTGTTTGCACTACTTGTCCAGTTATGAGACCCTGTTAATACTAAAGGGTCGGAACAAGCATCGGAAGGATCTACAATTAAAAATTTATTATGGTATATTGTTGAGCTTGTTTCTGTAAATACTTTGAAATGCGAACCCAATCCGGAAGTAAATGCTGTATAGGGCGAGTAACTATTACTATAGCTATCATCGATACCCGCAACATATACACCACTATTATATTTAGAAACAATAAGTGAAGCGTCTGCATACATTGTAAAAGTATATACACCAAAGTACATATCCGTATTGGCAGATGATATGGATGATTGTATATGTGAATCTGTATTGTCTGAAGGGCTAAAATATAATTCTACCTGATTCCCTTCTACTGTAAAGGAGTGTCTGCCTAAGTTTGTTTTATATTGCCCAAATTTAGATACGGAGGTATTGGGAACAACTCCGGTATCACCCCACATCATATTATATTCGCCTAAATAAGCATGTGCAAGTGCAGAGTCCTGCACAATTACAATATTATTATAATCAGAATTGTATTGCTCGTCATCCCAATTCATACATCCGGTCCATACATAAGCATCATTCGGATTTGTTGAATTAGCATCAACAATAACAAATTTGTTATGCATAATAGTGTAATTTGAACCCTGCGGGCTGCCTAAAGTGTGTATCCCTGTATTTAGTAATGGCAAACCACTGTTACTATTACTTGCTTCATAAATCCATCTTACTTTTACACCTCGTGAATAGGCTCCATTTACAGCATTTGCTATTTTTACTCCATTATCTGTTGAAGAAGAACTATAACTTACAAAATTATATACACAAATATCAAGCGAATATTTTGCTCTGCTAAGAAATGCAACTAAGGTATCAGCACTGCAATTATTTAAATATTGTGCATTAACTCCGGTTGAAACACTATTATCAACCGGTCTATTAAAATAGCATTTAATTTTATTACCTGCAAATAAATTCAACGAAGTAAATATAAATAATAGTATAGCGTATGTTTTTTTCATTTTTAATGTTCCTTATTTTTTAAAAGGATGTAAAATTACAATTATTTTAGGATGCAATTTTTAGTTATTTTATTTGTATATAAATTATATGTACAATTAATGTGAAATAAATTTTGTTTTTGCAATTTTAGTAAGCATAGTAGCATTTGTGTACTTATAGTTTTCATTTTTAAAATCATCGTAGCTGTTAAAATTCTTACCTTTAAAAAAAAATGTGTAAAAATGGCTTTTAATGAAGTGGTATATCAAAAAAGGTATCTTCAACTTAATGAATTTCAAAAAGATGCTGTGGACAGTATTTATGGTGCAGTAATGGTTATAGCAGGTCCGGGTACGGGTAAAACCGAAGTATTGTCTATGCGTATAGCAAATTTACTGCGAAGTGAAGTTCAGGTATTGCCTCACGAAATACTTTGTCTTACATATACCGAAGAAGCCACGAATGCTATGCGTAGAAGATTGGTACAAATAATAGGGCCGGAAGCACATAAAGTGAATATTTTTACGTTCCATTCTTTTTGTAATACAGTAATTCAGAATAACAGTAATTATTTCAGTTTCCGTAACCTGCAACCTATAAATGATTTAGAACTTGCTGAGCTACTACATAAATTATTAGAAAATTTACCACAAGGGCATAACCTACGCAGATTAAGTGGTAATATTTATACGGATACCCAAAAGCTTAAAAAGCTTTTTGATACAATGAAAAAAGAACATCTTAGTCCTGAAGCAGTATCTGTGGCTATTGATAAATACTTGACTTTATTACCCGAAAATGAAAAATATATCTATAAAAGAGGTGGAACTAACAACCGTACCCAAAAAAAGTATGTAAAAGGCGATTTAAAGCAAGACCTTATTGATGATGAAATACAAAAAATGGAAACAACAAGGGCAGCAGCATTTTTATTAGACGACTACGACCGATTATTAAAAAATGAGGGTAAGTATGACTTTAACGATATGATTTTATGGGTACTGCAAGCTTTTGAGACAAATCAAGCATTGTTGCAAAGCTATCAAGAAAGGTATCAGTTTATTTTGGTAGATGAATTTCAAGATACGAATGGCTCTCAAAATGAATTACTTAATTCCCTCTCTTCTTTTTGGGACGACCCAAATATCTTTGTTGTGGGTGATGATGACCAAGGTATTTATGAATTTCAAGGAGCTCGTATTAGGAATATAGTAGATTTTTATAGAAAATATGAAGACAATATTAAAATAATTGTGCTTACATATAATTATCGCTCATCTCAATACATAATAGACAAAGCTATTGCCACAATTAATAATAATAATACCCGCCTCATTAATGAATTAAAAGAATTAGGTTTAAATAAAAACATAATTGCCGCAGCTCCACGTTTTGATGCAGAAAAGGATAATATTACACCCAAAGTTTGTATTTATAATAAAATATTGCAGGAAGAAGCAGACCTTGTTTTCCAAATAGAACAATTGCAAAATACCGGAATTTCTTTAAAAGAAATAGCTGTAATTTATGCCCAGCATAAACAAGCTAACAATATAATGGACTTGCTGGAGCGTAAAGGAATACCCTTTAATGCAAAAAAAGAATTAGATATTTTGCAAGAACCTATTATAGAACAAATACTTAAAATAATTGAATACATAGATAAAGAATCGAAAAAACCTTTTGATGGCGAAGATGTTCTGTTTGAATTATTGCACGCACCCTGTTTTGGTATTGTACCTGTAGATATAGCACTATTATCGTTATTTATACAAAATAAAAGAAGCGAGAAGATATATCTGAAGTGGAAAATAGTATTATTAGATACTGAATTACTAAACACATTAAATTTAAACAAACCCGATGCTATCATTAAATTAGGATTGCTGTTACAGAAATGGGAACAAGAGCATTTTGGATTAACATTACCATTGCTAATAGAGAAAATAATACACGAGGGTGGTATTGTTTCTCATATTATTGATAGCATAGACCATATATGGGGATTACAGGTTTTACATACTTTTTTTGAATTTATAAAGGAGAGTTACAATTCAAATCCTAAAATAAAAATTGCAGATTTACTTACTATTTTTAAAAGAATGGAAGTAGAAAAAATATCCTTACCATTACAAAGAGTAATACAAAACGAAAATGGGGTTTATTTTTATACGGCTCATGGTGCAAAAGGTAATGAGTTTGAATATGTATTTTTAATAGGGTGTACTAAAAACTTTTGGGAAAACAAACATGGCGGTAATAACGAATACCGAATGCCAGATACCATAACACTCACAAATGAAGACCCTGAAAAAACATATAAAACCGAAGTTGCGAGGCGTTTGTTCTATGTAGCACTAACGCGTGCCAAAAAACATTTGCAAATTTCTTATGCCCTTAACGATAATGCAGGGAAAGCCATAGAAGCTTCGGTATTTGTAGATGAAATTTCGGATATAAATGATAGAGTTGTAAAACAAGTGTCTGCTGAAACTATTTTAGATACTTTAGGTATAGCCATTCAACCTGTACCTGTAGTAAGTATAAAAATGGCTAACGCACAGTGGATAAACAGAGTATTACAACAATTTACACTTAGTTACACTACATTCTCAAAATTTCTACATTGTCCGCTTACGTTTTATTATGAAGTATTGCTAAAAGTTCCTTTTCAAAAAAATGATGCACTTGCTTTTGGAAGTGCCATACACCATGCGCTAGAAGTATTTTTCATTGCCATGAAAGAAAGAAAGGGAACATTCCCCGATAAAGATTTCTTGGTTAATTCATTCGTCTATGCTCTAAATAAAGAGGCAGCAGCATTTACAAATGTACAAATAGAACGCAGACTGGAACAAGGTACTGATATGCTTACCCATTATTACAATCACTATATTGATACATTATATAAAGAAGTAGAAATAGAATTAAATATACCCCGATATTTTTTGGATGGTGTGCCTATTACAGGTAAAATTGATAAAATTGAAATTTATGGTGATACTTGCAAAGTAATTGACTATAAAACAGGCGACCCCGATAAATCTGCAACACCACTCACATCACCACCGAATGATAAAGAACCTCATGGTGGCGACTACTGGCGACAAATGGTATTTTACAAATTACTGCTCGAAAATTATACTGAAAAAAACAGAATTGTAACCTTGGGTATGTTCGATTTTGTGCAGAAAAATAAAAAAAATGAATATAAACAGATAGTTGTGCCTGTTAACAAAAAAGACGAAGAATTTGTGCTGCTACAACTAAAAGAGACATATAACAGCATTATGAACCATGAATTTAATACCGGTTGCGGTAAAGATGATTGCAGATGGTGCAACTTTGCTCGTAAATTTGAGTTAATAAGACCTAATGAAAATATGTACAATGAAATTTAAAATACATAATTGATGTAGATAAAATAATTATTTTTAATTTATAATATTTTCAATAAAATTTAAATGCAATAATTATTTATGGTGTAAAATACTTATTATCAGTAAAATATTTGGTTAGTTCATTCTCGCTTTATATCTTTGTGTTATGAAAATGAAAACATCCATAGAAACTATCTATCGCTCTGATATGACTACTTATATATTAGTTGGTTTTATCTTTGTTGCGGTTTTAGCAGGTGCAGTAAGAATATTTTTATTATAAATATTTTTTAGTAATCTATTTTGTAAAATCATTACTGTCGCCTTTCATAAAAAACGAATCCGTTTTGAGTTGCTATCCTACTAAGGTTTTTATTACTAATATACATACCGGTATCTTGAATTTTACAAACAAAATAACATGGTTTATCTATATTTCCGTTCAGTAACCATTGTTCATTAGCTTGTGGTTGTAGTTTGTTATTGTTCTTATCTTTTATGTCAAGTTGGTAATAGAGTTTGTTTTGTGCAGGTATTTTATCAGCATAAAATAAATTAGCATAGCTTTTAAAATTTAACGGGTGTATGTAAACATCCTTATTTTGAAATTTCTCATAAAATACAATTGCGGCTTTTTGAGTATAGGCTTCAATTTTAGGTGTGAAATCCAAAATGCAAATTTGAATAACAGTTATTTGAAGTACAAATAATACTAAAAATCCTTTTTTTATATTTTTCTTTAATAATGCTACTGCAATCCAAATACCTATTAAATAGGTAATGCCTATTAAACATTCCCCATAAGTCCAAAATACAGTTGCATTTAAGTTGCCTACTGCAAATGGGTCGTTGATATAAGGTAATAATAAATTTTTATTCAGTGCTACTGCCGGTAATAAGGCTATAATGATAGCCAATATAGAACCAAGGGATAGAATTAGTATTTTAACCCATTTTTTTATAACAAGCAACTCATATTCTATTCTGTAAATTTGTAAAGCCGCAATAAAAGTGAGCGGGAAATAACATAAGGAAGAATAATGCACTATTTTTGTTTTTACAATTGAGAATAAAATCAATACTACCCAAAAAAGTACTTGCATCCATTCGGTAAATTTTTTAGTAATAACAGGGTCGGATGAGTGTTTTTGTTTTGAAGCAAAAAGAAAACATGAAGCAGGAAAGCAGCCTAATAGTAATACTACAAAATGATAATAAAGAGGTCCGCCATGGTCGGAGTCTTCGGTACTGAACAAACGAATTTGATAACTTATAAATTCATGAATAAACCAATTGCCATAACTAAAACCATAACTTAGAATAGCAAATAATAACCATGCCAGAAATGGGATGCATGCAAAAAGTGCAATAAGTAGAAGATGTTTTATTTTATAAGTACCCAATCCTTTGTTTAATAACAGGTACACCGCAAAAGATAGAATGCTTATTAGTAAAGCTGCTGGGCCTTTTGTAAGTATAGCTAAACCCAAAAACAAACCTGAAAACATGGAATGTAAAAATTGTTTTTTTGCAAACCCTAATAAGTAAATTTGATAAAAGGCTATGAATATAAAAAAATTAAAAGTAGGGTCAATGATACCTGTTTTAAAGTAGAAATGAGGTAACCAAGATGCAGCATATATTAAAACCCAAATTATTGCCATTTTTTCGTTTACAACTTTCTTACCTATGTAAAATAGGGTAGTAAGTGTTGTTACACCCATAATTGCATTCGGAAAACGAGCCGCAAAAGCACCAACACCGAATAGTTTCATAGAAAATACCTGTAGCCAAATAAATAAAGGTGGTTTTTCCCAAAAAGGCATAAAGTCAATTTGTGCTCTTACATAATCGCTCGATTTAATCATTTCACGAGCACATTCCGCAAAATTTATTTCATCCCAGTCAAAAAGATGTACGTTACCTATAAAGGGAATAAATAATAAGGATGATAAAATAATTATTATTGAATATTTTAAATACTGGGGCATTATTTTTAAATATAAATATAGCTGGTGTAATTGTAAATAAAAGTAGTATAAAGTTACAAATACAAGCTGCAAAGTTAAATTTAAAACCACAAATTAAATAAGGAATATCCTACCGAAGATAAAAGCTAATTATTATGTTTTTAATAAGAATAATAAATTACAATAAGAACTACATTTGACATTATTAAATTGCGACAAGAAAAATGAATAGGAGGCAGCATTATATATTAAATGTATTATTTTTTGTTGCGTTTGTTTTTGCATACAACAATAGTGTTGCACAATCATCGCATGTAATATTAGGAATAGTAGAAAATACAAAAGACACTACGATAAATAAACCGGATACAGTAATTAAAGAAATTACATTAGATGACTATACTAAATTATATTCTCAAAATCCGGATTTCTATTATTCTGAATATATAAAAAAGCTTATTGAAGCTAAGAAGTATAAAATTGCAGAAAAAATTATAGAAAATAAAGTAGGTACAAATAGACAAAACCCCAAAGCATTAATTGATTTAGGTAATTTATATCATCTTGAAGGTAAAGATAATAGAGCAAATGAGGTATATAATAATGTATTACAATACATAAACGGTGATAATTCTATAACCCTACAAATAGCAAATGCATTTATAAGTTACAATAAAATTGATTACGCCATCTTAACATACGAAAGAGCATCGGACTTATTAGGTAACCCTTATATTTATAGTGCAGTGATAGCAAAATTATATGCCCAAAATGCACAGTTAGAAAAGGCTATAGATGCTTTATTAAAAACGAATCCTGGGCAATTTGCTAATACTGACAATATAAAATCAATATTGTTGGAGATATTAAATAATGACCCTGCAAAATTGCAAGTAGCCCAAAAAACAATCCTTAAAAAATTATACAGCCAACCCGATAATGTTACTTATGCCGAAATATTAACATGGATTTATACTCAAAAAAATGACTGGGACGGTGCATTAATGCAACTGGAGGCTATTGACGAAAGAAATAAAGAAACAGGTTTACGTTTGCTCACATTTGCACGAACAGCAGTTGCTGCTAAGCAATATGATGCCGCTGTAAAGGCTTTTGACGATATTATAGTAAAAGGTAAAACTGAACCTTACTATACTATGGCAAGAAGTGAAAAACTGAATGCACTCTATTTTAAATTAAAAGGTAATCCTCAATTAAATACTACCGAAACGGATAGCTTAATAAAACAATACGAGGCATTCTTTATAGAATTTCCAAGATATTTTGGTATGCAGGTAGCAAGTGATTATGCTGAAATAGAGGCCGAATATGCAGATAATATTCTTAAAGGTATTGAAATATTAAAAAAGTCAATTTCGCAGCCTGATATTAGAAAGAATAATGTAGGTGTTTTTAAATTACAGTTAGGTGATTATTACTTATTAATGGGCAAAATATGGGATGCTTCTTTAACATATAGTCAAGTTGATAAAGAATTTTTTCAGGATGCAATGGGGGAGGATGCTCGTTTTAGAAATGCAAAACTTGCCTATTACAGAGGCGACTTTGTTTGGGCACAGCGACAATTACTTATTCTTAAATCTTCTACTTCAGACTTGATTGCCAATGATGCATTATATCTATCTGTACTGATTACCGAAAATGTTGAGGATAGCAATTATGTACCCTTAGAAAGATTTTCGAAAGCAGATTTATTGCTGTACCAAAATAAAGATAAAGAAGCAGAAGCATTGCTTGACAGCATTAATAAAGCATTTCCCGAGCATCCGCTTAATGATGATATTTTGATGTTAAGAGCAAAAATTGCTGAGAAACACATTGAATATGACAAAGCATTGACTTACTTGAGTGCTATACACGAAAAATATGGAAAAGATGTATTAGGTGATGATGCTGTTTTTAAAATGGCTGAGATATACCAAAATAATCTGCATAATAAAGAGAAGGCTAAATATTATTACGAACAATTAATAATTGAATATCCGGGTAGTACATTTGTGCAGGCTGCCAGGCAAATTTTACATGATATAAATAACCCGCCAACTCCGTAATTTATATTTATTTTAAGAAGCAATGATAGTAATTGTAATACTATTATAAAAAAACACTTCGGGATAGTAATTATTTCTTAAATTCGTGTTTTGAAAAATTACACAATATGAAAAACGCATTTTTAGCAGTTTCATTTATTTTTATTTTGTTTGCTGCCTGTAAAGAAATAGGCCCTAATATTAATTTGGGTAATGCTAATATACCTAAAGATACAACGTATGTTTTAACAAGCGCACCCACTGCCGACCCACATAATGTATTGGTAGAAGAGTTTACAGGGCAAGCTTGCCCAAATTGTCCGGCTGCACATGAATTATTAATCGGGCTTCAAAATACAAATCCGGGAAGACTAAATGTTATTGGCTTCTATATATATGGTAATCCACAAACTATACCTCCTGCTGGGTATAAGTATGATTTCAGGGATAGTGCTGCAACATCTGTTGGGGGATCAATTTACTTAGGGGTTCCGGTTTTACCCTGCGGTGGTGTTGACAGAATGCATTGTCCGTCAAATGATATTCCAAGTAGCCCATTATTGTTTAAAATGAATTCTTGGACAAATTTTATTAATAGCCGTATGTCTATACCCGACTCATTGAATTTGTCTTTAACAGGTAGTATGTACGATACTTCAACAAAGACAGCAACGATTATTGCAAAAATCACTTATGTTAATCAGGTAACTATAGCCCAAAATTTGAATATTGCCGTAGTGGAAGACAGTATGATTGATTTACAAGATGATGGTATTTTAGGAATTGTAACTAACTATGTATTTACAAGTGTATTTAGAAGCATGGTTACATCGGTTCCTTATGGCGACCCGATTGCGCCGACATTAGCGGTAAAAGAAGCCGGCAGAGTATGCCAAAAAGTATATTACTGGAAGTTAAAGTCGGGTTTAGTGGCAAAGCATTGTCGTATTATTGCTTATGTAACTAATAGTGGTAGTGCAGGTAGCGATGTGGTTTACCAATCGGTACAAATACCTTTGCAGTAATTTTTTATTATTACTGTAAGCTTATTTGCCATAATTTATCTTGCAATAATGCACCTACTTCTTGTTCTATTTTTTTTCTGCCTGAATAGGTTATTGCCAAAAGCAACAAACCGCCTAAAAAAGCTCTTGCCATTGTAGATGGAATTATACCATTTACCGTAACTTTATTGTCTTTTTTTATTGTAACCCAAGCACCAATAAATGAGGTTTTTTTTACCTCTACATATTGAAATCTCAATAATGGGTTTTTCTTAATTTCAATAATATATTGTGGCATTTCTGTTTGTAAAATTGCAGCTATATCTTCTATGGTTGCATTATCGTTTGGTATAAATTGCATGGTAATGTTTTTATTGATGAATATTTGTGAAATTGAATTATATCCGATAAAAATAGTAAAATTCTTGAATTAGTATTTTGTTTTTTATAAATATTTTTTATAAATTAGAAAATAAAATTTGATAAAT
>CAIWXG010000179.1 GCA_903916555.1 uncultured Bacteroidota bacterium | reverse complement strand
TACCCCACTCTTTTCAACCTCTGCTCCACTAAAAATAAATAATTATTCAAATAAGGTATTGTTTTATCCAGTTCTTTAGCCCTTAAAAATTCCGGCATTGCCTCAACAAAACGCCCTTTTTCAAATAAGTAGATGCCCGAGTTGCAATATGTATATGCATTATCTTTATCAATTCTCATTGCAATATCATTATCGGCCTTTCCCCCTTCCAAATCACCTAGCATCATTTTCGCGTAGGCCCGGCCACAATAAGCCTGCCCAAAATCCTTGTCAATTACCAATGCTTTGTCAAGATACGGTATGGATTCTTCAAATTTGTTCACCAATGTTAGCGTATAGCCCAGATTATTGAGATTGAATTTATTGTTGCCACCTGTCGATAACAAGTGTTTGTAATATTTTATTGCTTCCTCCGTATCGCCTGTAAATGTCTTCAACAATGCCATATACATCCTGTCAATATTATTTAGGTTACCAATAGTCTGTACCTGCTCTTTTTGAATTTCCGTGGCCTTTTGGTATTCCTTTAACTCAATATAAGTACTAACACTTGCACGGTACAAGTCCGCATCCTTCTTTTGTGTCTTCAATAAATCCTCAAAAATTGCCGCTGCTTGCGCATACCGTTTTCCTTTATAATGGTCTAGGGCTGCTTCATATTCCGGCGTTCTATGCTTGTTCTTCCAAAGTATATATAATTGGGTTCCATCATTATAAGTCATGTGCCCTTGATGAAGACTGATTGCGTCATTTTTAGGAATCATATTATAAAGAAATACAAGGCCAGACCAAATGCACCACATTAAAAAGAATGCGCCTTTGGTACCTTCAGGGTGAAAAGCACCGAAATAGGAAACCAATATCAGAAACAACAGCAAAGAAGCTAAGGGGCCACCTAATATAAAAATAAAACTTTGTCTGCTTGTAAAACCACCTTTTGTAGGTCTGCATAACCCACCCTTCCATTTCAATGGGTTTTGCCTTACCCAAACTTCAAATTGCCCTGATGTAATTTTTATGCTATTTTGTTCATCACCGTAAGACCCCAAAAAAAGTACGACCTTTTGCTTAACAAGCAGGTAAGCGGCAACAGCATGCCCCAATTCATGTATAGCAACAGTTATTACCACCATTAATGGCAATGATAGAAATATGAATAATACTTAAAATAAAATCATCATAAGAAAACACTTTTATTTTATATCTAATACTCCCATATAGTCTAAGTGTGCTTAGATACCAAAACAGCCAAACATCCACTTGCAAATAAAATTGTTTTTGAAATTTACAGTTCTGCAAATCATGGTTCGAACAAGACCACAAAAAACTAAAAACCCACAAAAACAAACCACCATCAACTCCTTACTCCGTAATAAAAATACCCTCATGCACCCTTAATTAGGTGCCATAAAAATACCAATCACTATTTCTAAAATACAATACCTTAATCTGCATAGCAAATTTAAAAAACTCCCTGACAAAATACAAATGGGCAAATTACGAGTAATTATTATTTTACAAGTACATCAATATTAATAAAAGATAAAAATTAAACCAATTAAAAATAAAAAAGAGCTTCCTCCACTTGTAAAAGATTACAATCTTAAATTCAATTGTAAAAATGTTCATTTTTTTATTATTTTTATCGATTGCCAAAATAGATCACAACGAACTTATGCTTAAATCTAATTTTTCAATTATTATTTTACTGTTTCCTTTATTCTGTATTGCACAAAGAGTACAAGTTATAAAAGGTAAAATTGTTGACAAAGAAACTAAAATACCACTTATAGGTTGTAGCATTGGCATTAAAGATATAATACCACCATTAGGCTCTATTACTGATACTAATGGAGAATATACAATAGATAATGTGCCAATTGGTAAACATACCCTTATTATTTCTTATTTAGGATACCAAACCCGTACACTACCCGATGTATTAATCACATCGGCACACGAAGTATTATTGCCGGTAGAACTCGAAGAAAATATAAGCACTATAAAAGAAGTAACAGTTACCAGTAAAAGAGAGCATATAAACGAAATGGCAATGGTAAGTGTAAAAACCTTTGATATACAAGAAACCGAACGCTATGCCGGCAGCAGAAGCGACCCTGCTCGTATGGCATCTAATTTTGCCGGTGCACAAGGTGGCGATGATTCCAGAAACGATATAGTGATAAGAGGTAATAGCCCCCAAGGTGTTCTTTGGCGTATGGAGGGGATTGATATTCCCAACCCCAATCACTTTTCAATACCGGGTACTACAGGAGGTCCGGTAAGTATGCTTAATAATAAAACCTTATCTAACAGCGACTTTTTTACAGGTGCTTTTCCCTCAGAATATGGCAATTCAATTGCTGGAGTTTTCGATTTGAAACTACGAAACGGCAACAGTGATAGATATGAATTTACAGGACAGCTTGGTCTTCTTGGCACCGAAATGGCTGCTGAAGGTCCTATTTCGCAAAAAAACGGCTCTTCTTTTTTAGTTACCTACCGCTACTCTACTTTACAAATTTTTCAAGGCATGAATATTAAAATCGGTACTACTTCAATACCTAATTATCAGGATGCAAGCTTTAAATTCAATTTCCCTATAGGAAAAAATGCGAATCTCTCCTTTTTTGGCATAGGTGGTTTAAGCAGCATTAACTTGATAGTAAGTACCTTAACTACACCTACCACACAACTATATGGTGAAAGTGACAGAGACCAATATTTTAAATCTAATACAGGGCTTATTGGTGCAAATTATAATTATATAATCAATATAAATACTTATACCCAAATTACATTAGCCATTTCAGATAACGATATATGGGCTCATCACGATAAAGTATTTCGTAATGCAAGTTTTGTAGTCGATTCACCACTGAAGCCTATCTTAGGGTATGATTTTAATACCGCTAGAGCAGTAATGCATTGGTTTTTAAATAAAAAGTTATCGGCGAAGCAAATATTGAAATTTGGCATTGTAAATAATATATATAATGTAAATTACATAGACAGTAGCCGTCAATACCCTACTGCAAGAATGGATTGGCAACAAAGAGAAAAATATATTGGCAATACAGATTTAATGCAAGCATATATACAATACAAATACAGACCAAACGATAAATTTACCCTTAATGCAGGTTTGCATGCTCAGTATTTAACGCATAATCAATCAAAATCTTTAGAACCTCGTTTAGGAATGAAATACACATTAAATCATAATGATGTTATAACTGCCGGATATGGTTTGCATAGTCAAATGCAGCCTTTATATCAATATTTTGCTCATTTACCCGAAAATCAAGCAAATGTAATGCAAAATTATAATATTGATTTTACAAGAAGTCATCATTTTGTTTTAGGATACGATAAAGCTTTATCATCTAAACTACATCTTAAATTAGAAACTTATTATCAGTATTTATTTAATGTTCCTATTGAAACCAGAATAGGCTCCTCCTATTCAGCATTAGACCAAGGTTCGTCTTACTCACGCGATTTTCCTGATACACTTAAAAATAAGGGTACAGGTTATAATTACGGCTTAGAAATGACCTTGGAAAAAGGTTTCAGTCATGGCTTTTATCTTTTGTTTACAGGTTCGATATTTGATTCTAAGGCTAAAGGAAATGATGGTAACTATTATAATACAGATTACAACAGTAATTATGCTTTTAATTTATTGGGTGGTTATGAAAAAAAGTTAGGAGAATACAAAACACTTACTTTAGGTGGTAAAATGACTTGGATAGGCGGCAAACTTTACTCACCTGTTGATACACAAGCCAGCAAAACATTAGGAGACATTGTTGTGATAGACAAAGAACGGAATACGCTGAGATTTGCTCCCTATTTCAGAACAGACTTAAAAATAGGTATGAGGTTCAATTCTAAAAAAGTAACGCATGAAATTGCTATAGACCTTGTAAATATTTTTAATACTAAAAATATACTATCTTTAACCTATAGTTCCGATTTAGCGTCTCAAGGTGTTGCATATCCCTTTTATACCCAATACCAATTAGGCTTCTTACCTATATTTTATTATAGAATAGACTTTGGTACAAAAACAAAGAAAAAAGAGGCAAATAAATAAACTAAGAAAACGTTTTTAAATACATATACGCAGATAGTTGCACTAAAATACCTATAATATAACCTAACCAAACATCACCTTTTTGATGTGCACCAAGTACTAAACGAGCCGAACCAATAATACCTGCTAATACTATTGTAATAAATAAGGGAGTAATCATATTTACATTACTATTTATCATTAATACAATAATAATGCCTATCATACCACCGGCTGCAGTAGTATGCATACTTATTTTAGTAAAAATATTTATGATAAATAACACCACAAGACCCCAAAAATTACCTAATAAAAGCACTTTTAATTCAATAGGTACATTTATATTATTTATGCTCTGAAAAACATGACTTATCCAAAAATAAAATATCATGGTAGCCATTAAAGGTATTGTCCTATCTCTGGCAGTAGGCATCTGGAAACTACCTATAAAACCTAATGGCTTCATTAACCCAATCGTAAATAAAGGAAAAAATACGGTTGCAATAAAAATAGACAACAACCACATCATTAATTGTCTATCATTTATGCCCGAAAAACTTGTTCTTGTTAGCACATATAAGAAAAATGACATTACACATGGCATAAAAACCGGATGAAAAACATACGATATTATTTTTGCAAGTATAATTAATGATTTTGGTTGTTCCTGATTATTTTGTTTTTCGGTACTGTTGGGTATAGCATTCATTAATTAAATAAGAAATTATTTTTTCAGATATTCATCAAAATATTCAGTAATTTTTTCCATAAGGTGTACTCTGTCCTTACCTCTCACATTATGTTCATGTCCGGGATATACAAAATAATCTACTTGCACACCTTCATCAACACACTTTCTTAAAAAATTAATACTGTTCTGCCATACTACAACATCATCATTAGTGCCATGTATTAGTAATAATTTCCCTTTAAGATTGCTAACTTTATCTAATAGGTTTGCAGTTGCGTAGCCTGAAGGGTTTTTCTTTGGTGTACTCATATATCTTTCTGTGTACATAACTTCATACATTTTCCAATCCATAACAGGTCCACCGGCAACAGCACATTTAAAAATGTTAGGGTATTTAAGCATTAATGAAGTTGTCATAAACCCTCCAAAACTCCAACCGTGTACCCCCATTTTGGTTGCATCAACAAATGGTAATGATTTTAGATATTCAACACCTTTTAGTTGGTCTTCCATTTCTATTTTACCTAAATTAAGATGTGTAACTTGTTCAAAATCTATCCCCCTGTTCCAACTGCCCCTTCCATCCATTACAAATACTACATAGCCTCTTTCTGCCATATAGTCGTACCATAAATTACCACTTGCCGGAAAACTGTTATGTACCAATTGCACATTGGGACCATTGTATAAATAAACAATAACCGGGTATTTATTACTACCGTTAAAATGCAAAGGCAATATAAGTTTACCATATAATGTTGTTTTACCATCGGCTGCTGTAATTTCAACATTCCTTGTTTCGGGTCTTTCATATAATTCCAATGGGTTTTTAGAAATTACTAATTCATCTCTAAAATCGCAATTGGTAGCTCTTATAATACTGTTTTTAGGTATATCAGAAGCACTGTAAACATCTAAAACATATTTACCGTCTTCACTACATAGCCCTGTATGCATTCCTCTGTCTTTATCAATTCTATTCATTACCAAATCATCTAATCCAACAGAATAAATATGTTTCTCTCTAGGGTCGCCTAAAGATGATGTGAAAAGTACTTTTTTAGCATCCGTATTAAAACCTAATAGTTCATTTACTACCCACTTACCTTTAGTTAGTTGTTTAATTTTAATACCATTGGTACTATATAAATAAAGATGTTCAAATCCATCTCTTTCACTCCACCAAATAAATTGCTCATTTTTACCCGGAACAAATGTTAGCGGATGTGTAGGATGCACATAAGCCTTACTCCATTCTTCAAACAATGTAATTACTTTATTACCATTACTTACATTATATTTATTTAAACACAAATGGTTTTGTTCTCTGTTTAGAATAGCTATGTATATATATTTTTCATCCGGACTCCAAGTTACGGAAGTAAGATAATGGTCTCGTTCGGTTTCACCGGTATGCATCGTGATTTTTTTACCTGTATGGGGGTCAAATACTACTAAGGTAACTTCATGCGACATATCTCCCGCCATTGGGTAGGTTACTTCATCGGCTCTTGCAGGCATTGCATCCCATTTTACAACAGGATAATATTTAACCATTGTCTGGTCCATACAGTAATAAGCCATTAAACTACCTTTGGGCGAAAAGAAAATCCCTTTGTCTATACCAAATTCATTACGGTGTACAGCTTGACCATTTACTATACTTTCATTTTCAAAATTTGTAACTCTTATTTGCCCTATACCCGGATGCCAAAGCCATAAATTATTCTTTAAAGTAAATGCGACCTGCATTGATTTATCAACTGTTATGTTCTCTGCTTTTTCGGGTAATGCAACTAAAGTTTCCCAATTCCAAGTACGATTACTTAAAGTACCCAAAATAATATTCTTGCCATTTATAAAATAGGCTTGTTTGTTATTTAACCACTTTATAGCCGGGATAGCAGTAACCGTTTCTGTAAGCGGATATTTGCCTTGTTGCACAAAATAGGAAGCCTCATGCTCTGCCTGGCAATAATTAATAACTTGCCAAAATTCTCTATCACCGTCCTTTATTACCTGCCAAAAACATTCTGTACCGGGCTGCCAACTAGGATTAATTACTCCCTTAGTAGCAAGTGTTGTTGTTAATCCATTTGTTGCCTCTTCAATAGTTAATAATCTCTTTTGAGCTTCAACCTGATAGGCAAGGAATACAATACTTGCGACAAAAAACACTTTTTTCAAGTTTAAAAACATGGCATACAATTATAAACAGCAAACATAAAAAAATAAACACGTTTATTCAAGTATAGTTTTACAGTGTTGAAAAATAAATCATTTTTTAAGCTATCACTACTACCTAAATAGTACAATTTAATACCTTTGGTGTATATTTACATATAGAACACCTCAATCTTTTTAATTATTTTGCAAACATCAATTCAAAATATGCTAAGGAAAATATTTATTACATTATGCCTATTGGCAATAAATATTGTTATATCCTATTGTCAAGTAAAAACTGTGCATATTGGTGAAAAATCTACTAAAAATGATGAGATTACCTTACAATTAGCCTATAGAATTCAAAGTAATATTGTACATACGTCCAAAGGAAATGATTACTACGATAAATCAATTAATTCACCTAAATCTGCTTTAATAGTAGAGAAAAGCATAAATAATATAAATGTAAAATGGCTTTATGTAAATAATTTAGAAGGGAACACTACATCAATTTATGATGTAAATAATAAATTTAATAAAATATCTGAAATAAACCATGTTTTTAATATAAAAGACAGTAATCTATTTCATGAAACAGATTTTCCCGGTTATAGTTTTAAATTAAAGAATAAGAATCAAAATGTTTTTAGTGGTAAACCGGTTGAAATGTGCTTATCAAATAATGATAAGTATCTTTGGATTCCTTATTATAGAAGAGATTTTGACCCAAAAGCGACTGAGCCTTCTGCCCTTGCTTTAATAGATGTTGACAGTAATAAAATAATAAGAGTATTCCCTTCTGCCCCACTACCCAAGATGGTTGCTTGTTCTGATAATAATAAATTTATAGCTGTAACCAATTGGGGAGATAATACAGTACATATTATTGACATAAATTCAGGTATTCCTGACACATTTCAATATTCTGCACATTATACCGTAGATTATAAATTAAGTATGAATTTTAATGACTCGGTTGACAGAGATTCGGATTGTGGTTTGTGCCTGCGAGGTACTGTTTTTACACCAGATAGCAAATACCTTTTTGTAGGCAGAATGGGTGGTGGCGGTATTGCGGTATTTGATATGAACGAACAAAAATATATAGGTAGTGTTTTTGGCACTAAAACGAATGTTAGACATTTGCTAATTAAAAATGAGTATCTATACTTAAGTTCTAATAAAGATGGCGTTGTACAAAGAACCTTATGGAAAGATTTTTTAGCTTTTGCATTAGACCATAAAAAAGGGGCATTGTATTCTAATTGGAATACTGTTTTTACAGGTAGCGGAGCCAGAACCATTTCCATTACATCTGATGGCTCTTATTTATTTGCAACAGCAAATAATGAGTCTAAAATAAGTATTGTAAGAACAAAAGACATGAAAAAAATAGGCGAAGTAAATGCAGATTCGTATCCTGTGGGGATGTCTATTGATAAAGATGATAAATATTTAGTTGTAACTGCACAAGGCAAGCCCGGCGGTGGTGGTAATTCTGTTATGATTTATGACATCATAAAAAAGACATTTTAAATCTATTTACCTCAATTTATTTAATACAACAACCCTTTTTTTGTAACTAAACACATAGATTTGCGAAAATATGGAAATTGATTGTTCGCCAATAGAACTTGATTTATTTGATAGAATAGGTAAAGCTGCCGCAAATCTTAATGTGAGTTGCTTTTTAATAGGTGGTTTTGTTAGAGATAAACTTATTGGCAGAGT
>CAIWXG010000178.1 GCA_903916555.1 uncultured Bacteroidota bacterium | reverse complement strand
TTATTCAGGGTTATTCAAATAGTTGTTGATATTTAATAAATAATTAATTCAATAATAATATATATATATAGTACATTCAAACATATTTGCAGTTAAATTCAAGTTAAACCGTAATTACATATTTTGTTACCAATGCCTACACCCTAATTTTGTGCTTTTACCTAAATTAAGTAAAGTTTCGCCTTAATGAATCTGTTAGAATCTGTTGACCGTTGCAAATTGCCTAAACATATTGCCATTATTATGGATGGTAATGGGCGATGGGCAAAAGAACAAGGACAAGACAGAGTATATGGTCATTACGAGGGTGTTATTAGTGTAAGGGAAATTGTAAATTCGTGTGCTGAGATTGGTATTCAATACCTCACACTCTATGCTTTTTCTACCGAAAACTGGAAACGACCCAAAGAAGAAGTAGATGCTTTAATGGAATTATTGGTAAACACAATAAGGAAAGAAATAGAAGAGTTAAAAAAGAATAATGTAAAGTTGCATATTATTGGCGATTTTAAAAGTCTTCCGGATATTTGTCAACAAGAATTAAATGAAGCTTGTGAAATGACTAAAACAAACACGGGTTTAAATTTAATTTTAGCTTTAAGCTATAGTTCAAGACAAGAAATTGTGGAAGCAACAAGGCATATAGCACTAAAAATACAAGAAGGAGAATTGAAACCTGAAGATATAAATTATCAAATATTTGAAAGTAATTTATATACATCAGCATTTCCTGACCCGGAATTAATGATACGGACAAGTGGTGAATACAGAATAAGTAATTATCTTTTATATCAAATGGCTTATACTGAATTATATTTTACAGACGTACATTGGCCGGCATTCAGAAAAAATAACTTATATGAAGCTTTGCTAAACTACCAGCAGCGTGAACGCCGTTTTGGCAAAACAAGTGAACAAATTCAAAAGAACTTAAACCAGCATGTATAAAGGCTTTCAAAAGATTAATTATTTAGTACTATTTATTTTGTGTTTATCAAGTTCTTTGCATGCGCAAATAAAAAATACCGGCAATACCGGCATTCATAAAATGTTGCAACAGTCGCAAGATGGGGCAGAGGTAAATAAACAAGCAGAATATGAATTAGCAGGTATAACAGTTAGCGGAACCAAATATTTAGATGCTGATTTATTGATTGCCGTATCTAATTTAACGATAGGGCAAAAATTGAAATTGCCGAACGACGAAGCGGTAGCAAAAGCAATCAGGAATCTTTGGAAACAGGAATTATTTTCTAATATTAATATCACCGTAACTAAAATAATAGATGATAAAATATTTTTAAATATTTCAGTTGAAGAGCGTCCGAGATTAAGCCGTTTTAATTTCCGGAATATTAAACCCGGTGAAGCTAAAGAAATAAAAACAAAACTATCTCTTGTTGCAAATAAAGTGGTTACCGAAGCAACAAAAAAAGAAGCAGTGGTTCGTATAAAAAAATTCTATGCCGATAAAGGTTTTGGAAGATCAAACGTTACTGTAATTGAAAGACCAGATACGATAACTTCTAATAAAGTAATTCTTACTTTTGTTATAGATAAAGGACATAAAACACATATAAATCAAATAAACATTGTAGGTTTTGAAAATACCACAGAAGGCAGACTGAAAAGAACATTGAAATCGACAAAAGAGATGAGCCGTTTTACATTATTTCCGGGTGCAGAACAAAATGTATATCCGGTAGCCAAACGTTCATTTAGTAAATACTTGAAAGAATTTGGTTTTTTATCTGTTACAAAAACATTAGATGCTGTTGACCCCTATTTTAAATTTAGATTTTTTAGTTCTTCAAAATTTAATGAACAGAAGTTTTTAGAGGACAAACAATCCTTAGTAAATTATTATAATACCTTAGGTTACAGAGATGCTTCGGTAGTTTCAGATACAATCTATCAGGTAGCTAATGGAAACATAAATGTTGATATTAGAGTTAAAGAAGGAGACAAGTATTATTTCGGTGATATAGCATGGAAAGGAAATACGAAGTACAGCAGTGAGTTCTTATCTAAAGTTTTAGGTATTAAAAGAGGTGATGTTTATAATCAACAACTTTTAGATACGCGTATGGGTAAACAGCTAAGTCCGGATGGTGCTGGCGAAGATGTAAGCAGTTTATACATGGATGATGGTTATTTGTTTTTTAATATAGAACCTGTAGAAACAGCTATAAAAAATGATACCATAAATTATGAAATGCGTATTACAGAAGGTACACAAGCTACCATACGTGACATACATATTTTTGGTAATGACAGAACAAACGAACATGTAATAAGAAGAGAACTAAGAACTTTACCCGGTAATAAATTCAGTAGGTCTGATTTAATTCGTTCGCAACGTGAAATAGCTAATTTAGGTTTCTTTGACCAGGAAAAGATAGGTATTCAACCTAAGCCACACCCGGAAGAAGGTACTGTGGATATTGACTATACAGTAGTAGAAAAATCGAGTGACCAATTACAGTTATCTGCCGGTTTTGGCGGTGGTGTAAATTTTTATGGAACTGTTGGTATCACCTTTAATAACTTTGCAATAAGAAATATATTTAAACCCAAAATGTGGGATCCCTTACCGGTTGGTGATGGTCAGAAATTCTCAGTTAATTACTCATCGAATGGGGGGTACTATAATTCGTTGAGCTCTTCTTTTACAGAGCCTTGGTTAGGCGGGCATAAACCCAACTCGCTTACCGAAAATATAGTTTATAGTAGATATTCTGCTGCTGCGGTAGGTACAGACCCTAATTTAGCCTTTTTACGAATGGTAGGCGGTGGTCTTTCTATGGGTAAACGTTTAAAATGGCCTGATAATTATTTCGTATTTAATTATGGAGCTTATTACAATAATTATCGTCTTAAAAACTATGCTTTAGTTCCCAACTTTACTAATGGATATAGTAATGATTTCCATTTCAAGTTTATTTTGTCTCGCAATTCTGTTGACCAGCCTTTGTATCCACGTAGCGGTTCTAATATGTCCTTTACTTTCCAAGTAACACCTCCCTATAGTGCTTTTAATAATATAGATTATTCTGTTGAAAATTCTGACCAAAAATACAAATGGATTGAGTACTACAAATTTAAATATACCATGGATTGGTATCAAAAAATAATAGGAAACATGGTACTTAGATTAGCTGCAAAAGGCGGGTTTCTTAATTACTATAATTCAGGTATCGGTTTCTCTCCATTCGAGCGTTTTCAGGTTGGTGGTGATGGTTTATCGGGTTATTCTTATTTTATAGGTAAAGATATTATTTCACAACGCGGGTACGAAGTTTATCAAGGTACAGCAGTTATATATAATAAATATACAGCAGAAGTACGTTATCCATTTTCATTAAGCCCAACAGCTACTATTTACGGATTAGCATTTGCTGATGCTGCTAATGGTTGGAATGATTTTTCTCAATATAATCCTTTTAAACTAAATAGAGATGTAGGTGTGGGTGTACGGATATTTTTACCAATGTTTGGCTTATTAGGTTTAGATTATGGCATAGGAATTGATAGGTATAATCCGGCATCAGGAACAACAAACATAAAAGATATTGCT